>NZ_JAMYND010000006.1:0-235083 GCF_040318885.1 Mesorhizobium sp. M0998 | reverse complement strand
TGGTGCCGTCGCCGGCAAGGTCGTTGGTCTTCGAGGCCACTTCGCGCACCATCTGCGCGCCCATGTTTTCGAACTTGTCGGAAAGCTCGATTTCCTTTGCCACGGCCACCCCGTCCTTGGTGACGCGCGGCGCGCCGTAGGCCTTGTCGATAATGACGTTGCGGCCTTTGGGGCCGAGCGTCACCTTGACGGCGTTGTTGAGGATTTCGACGCCGCGCAGCATGCGGTCACGCGCGTCGGTGGAGAATTTGATTTCCTTGGCAGACATGATCTTTTCCAGTTCGGTTGTCGTGGCAAGGCGCTTGCAGCGCCTGAATCAAAGCTCGGAGCGTCCTTTGCGCGCGCGCGGGAGGGCGCGCGGCCTTCCAATCAGGCGGCCTTCTTGGCAGCCACGGTCTTGTCGATGATGCCCGTCTCGCTTTTTTCGATGATGCCCATGATATCGGCCTCCTTCATGATCAGAAGGTCCTCGCCGTCTATCTTGACCTCGGTGCCGGACCATTTGCCGAACAGAATGAGGTCGCCGGCCTTGACGTCGAGCGGGATCAGCGCGCCGCTTTCGTCCCGCGCGCCCGGCCCGACAGCGATCACTTCGCCTTCCTGCGGTTTTTCTTTGGCATTGTCGGGGATGATGATGCCGCCCTTGGATTTGGTGTCGCTTTCGGCGCGCCGAATGACGACGCGATCGTGGAGTGGCCGGAATTTCATGGGGACTCTTTCTGGGGCCAGCTTAGGCGGCCGCCCCTCTCTATAGGCGCCCTGGCACTCGATTGATAGGAGCGCCAAAAAATATTCATAGGGCACATGAAATATTGAACGTATTATCTTGCCTGGTTATCCCCTGGTGTTCGGGCCTTGCCGAATATTAATGAAATTGAATTTCTATCTTTGAACACCTATTTTATGGTGAATTCACATTCACGACTTTCGCTGCAAGGGAGATTTTACCGATGGCCGAAGGCAATCAGAACATCATGGAAAAAGCTCAGGCCCGCTTCATGGAAAATCAAAAGAAGACGGCGGAGCGGAACAAAGCAACTGCCGAATATCTCTCGGAAGCCAAGGCGAGGAGCATCAAAACGGCAAGGCTGAGGGAATTGCGACTGGCCAAGGAAGAGGCGGACCGCGCGGCGGAAGCTCTGAATCCGGTCGCACCAAAGAAGAAGCGGGCGTCACGGGCAGTCAAGAAGGCCGTATCTGCATCGACGGAGGCGAAATCATGAGCCTGACATTTCCCAATCCCAGCCGCAGCTACGACGAGGCAAGCAAACGCATCCGCTTCGTCGGCCATGACGGGATGTTCCAGATTTCCTTCTCTGTCGCAACCGATGCCATCTCCAAGATGCAGCCGGGAACGGCGGCCTCAGAAGCTACCTACCTGGCAGCCTTCGACACGGCTTCCAACTCGATCCACGATGTCGCCAGGAATGCCTATGCCCGCACCCGCAGGAGCATATATGTGCTGACTGCGGCCGATTTTCGCTAGTCCGTCGCGATCCGTCCACAAGACGCTTTGTCAGGGCTTCCGGTCCGCCTTCGCTCGCCGCTTGACGTCGCGACCGTTCAGCCGGTCGACCATCGCGTCCGCATCGCGCGTGTTCAAACTGGCCGTGAGTTGCTGCTTGAGCTCGGCCGGCTGGCCGGTGAAGACGTCGAAGACGGTCCAGCTGTGAGGATGTTCCATACGGAGCGCGTAGCGCTTTGCCATCTTGGGTCCTTTCGTTTCCGCCCAATCAATGAATGTCGCTCGATCAGGCCTGGGCGATGAAGAATACTGCCGCCACGACAAGCACCGTCCACAAAACGACGGACAGCTTCAGGGCCAGGCTACCGTACGCCGAGAGCACCTCCCGAGTGTGGTTGACCAGACTCTTGACGGTCATCGACATGGTCGACGCCGCAATCGCGACCGGCGGCGCCTTGGCCCCAAGCTTTCCGAAGACAGGCAGCAGCGACGGCTCGCGCACGAAAAACGACCTCGAATGTCTGGAAACCAGACATCGTCATAGCATCCTTTTTTCGAACTCCTGCATGCCAAATGACTTCGCGCAGGTTGGCATCACCCTCAAGGGTCCGTGGCGCGGACGGCCGGGGCGTCGCGCATTCCAGGAGCAGGGCTTATTGCCGAGATCATGAAGGTTCATAATCCGCATGAGACGCGCTGATTCGCGCTTTGGCGGGATGCCTTCATGCAACGCAGCTACGCAGCCGGGAGGTCGACGCGACGGACGAAGGGAAAGACGATGACCGCGCCGGCCGTCGAATTGCAGAAGGCCATATTCGAGGCAGTGAATGACGATCCCGATTTATCGGCGGCACTGGGCGACGCACGATTGTTCGACCGTGCGCCGGAAAATGTTGCGTTCCCCCACATGACCTTCGGCCGCACCAGCGTCTACGATTGGGCAACGGGAATGGAGAACGACGCAGAACAGTTGCTGACGTTGCATGTCTGGTCGAAATCAGAGGCCAGCAAGGAAACCAATGACATCATGGACCTTGTTAGCACCCGCCTGCGCGATACGGCTCTCTCGCTCGGCGAACATCGCCGCGCCTACCTCAAGCTCGAATTCGCCGAAGCCCGCTACGACGAGGACCTTTCGGCCCATCACGGGCTGCTGCGCTTCCGCGCCGTGATCAAGGACGAGGGCTGACCACCGGGCATTTTTTACAATCCGGCAATTTTGTTCTTGCTTTGTGCCGGCAGCTATGCTACTAATTCGCCTATGGTGCTGATGGCGCCAGCGACCCGCCGCAGAGGCGGGTTTTTATTTCCGGTCGGTTCGCCTGAATCTGCCTTCGGTTGCCGGATCGATTATCGAAGTCGGGGCAAACCTGAAGCGATTGCCTTTCACTGCCAAACGATGCCCGGTTGTCGGCGAAGGATCGGAGGGCTAGGTTAAACTTGGCAATTTCGCGGGATGGGCGGCGAAATGGCAATCCGGTAATCTCGCGCTTCAGGGGTGTGGCGGGCATGCATTCGAGCGTTCACCGTTCATATCACGTTCAGCACCGGCGCGTTAGAACGCTGACCATGAAAACCCTTCGCTCCCACTTCCGGACCGCGGCACTGGCGCTGTCAGCCGCCGGTCTGCTTGCGTCGCAGGCGATGGCGATCCCCGTTGTCGTGCCCGAGCAGCCCCAACCGGTCGTCCTCGCCGCCTCCGACTGCTATGCGATCGGCCAGCAGGTGGCCGAGCAGAATGGCGGCACCTTGGCCAAGGCCTCGCAGTCGACACGCGGCGGCCAGCCCGTCTGCGTCATCGTCGTGCTGGTTCCGGGCAAGGAAGGGCAGCGTCCGCGTCGCTCGGAGATCGTCGTTCCGCTGAACTGAACCGTGCCGTTTCCCAGACTGCCGGAATCGGCCTATATCTGAACAGCTTCAACAGGCCTTCCGCATGCGCGTACTCGTCGTCGAAGATGACAAGGATCTCAACCGGCAGATCGGCGACGCGCTGGTCGATGCCGGCTATGTCGTCGACCGCGCTTTCGACGGCGAGGAAGGGCACTTTCTCGGCGACACCGAGCCCTACGATGCCGTGGTGCTCGACATCGGCCTGCCGCAGATGGACGGCATCAGCGTGGTCGAGCGATGGCGGCGCGGCGGCCGCAAGATGCCGGTGCTGATCCTGACGGCACGCGACCGCTGGAGCGACAAGGTTGCCGGCATCGACGCCGGCGCCGACGACTACGTCACCAAACCCTTCCACATCGAGGAAATCCTGGCCAGGGTGCGGGCCTTGATCCGGCGTGCTGCCGGGCACGCTTCGTCCGAACTGACCTGCGGGCCGCTCCGCCTCGACACCAAGGCCTCCAAGGCCGACGTCGACGGCGTGCCGCTGAAGCTGACCTCGCACGAATTTCGCTTGCTTGCCTATTTGATGCACCACATGGGCGAGGTGGTGTCCCGGACCGAGCTGGTCGAGCATCTCTACGACCAGGATTTCGACCGCGATTCCAACACGATCGAGGTCTTTGTCGGACGGCTTCGCAAGAAGATGGGCATCGACATGATCGAAACTGTTCGCGGCATGGGCTACCGCATGCGTAAGCCGGAGGCGTAACGCGGAACCGCTGCCTACAAAACCCGCCGTCTCGAACACGCCGTCGCTGCGGTCATGGCCGCGTTCGGTGGCGTTTCGCGTCATCGCCTTTTCCACGGTCTGGGCGATCCTCACTCTGGTCGTCATCTTCACCTTGATCACCACGCTCTATCGCCAGGCCAGCGAGCGCGGTTTCGACAGCCTGCTTTCGGCGCATCTGTTCAACCTGATCGGCTCGGTCGGCGTTTCTGAAAGCGGCCAATTGACCGGCGCCCCCGACCTTGGTGATTTGAGGTTCTCGGAACCGAATTCCGGCTGGTACTGGTCGGTCGAGCCTGCCTCGGAAGGCGTGCACGGCGATCTCCATTCGTCGTCGATGACCAAGGCGATCCCGTCGCCAAGCGTTGCCGAGGTGCCCTTCAATGCCAGCTTCCAGCGCAGCTATTCAGCGGACGGCATCGAAGGCGAGCAGTTGGAGGTGTTCGAGAGCGAGTTCGTGCTCGATGCGAAAAACCGCGCCGCGCGCTTCCGTGTCATGGGCAACCAGACCGAGCTCGAGCAGGAAATCGCCACCTTCCAGCGGCGCCTTTTGACCTATCTGTCGCTGTTCGGCGTCGGCATGATCGCCATCAATGCGATTGCCATCCTGCTCGGCCTGCAGCCGCTGCGCCGGGTCAGGAATGCGCTTGCCATGGTGCGCGAAGGAACCGCGCAGCGCCTAGACGGCCGTTTCCCGGCCGAGATAGAGCCGCTCGCCAACGAGACCAATGCGCTGATCGAGAACAACAGGCGTATCGTCGAGCGGTCGCGCACGCAGGTCGGCAACCTCGCGCACTCGCTGAAGACGCCGCTTGCCGTGCTGCTCAACGAGGGACGGGCGCTGGGTGGCGCCAAGGGCCAGCTGATCGGCGAGCAGGCCGCTTCCATGCAAAAGCAAGTGGACCATTATCTGCAACGTGCCCGCGTCGCCGCGCAGCGCGACAGCGTCGTCTACCGTACGCCGGTGGCGCCGCTGGTCCAGCGCATGGTTCGGGTGCTGCAAAAGCTCAACCCGCAGACGGCGCTGTCGCTGTCGCTGCCGGCCACCGACATCGTCTTTGCCGGCGAACGCGAGGACCTGGAGGAGCTGCTCGGCAATCTGCTCGACAATGCGATGAAATGGGCACGGAGCGCGGTCGCCGTTTCGGTCAAGCCAATCTCCAGCAAAGGTGGCGCTGGCACGGAAGGCGCAGCCAACCTGTTCGAGATCAGCATCGAGGATGACGGCCCCGGCATTCCCGACGACAAGGCGCGCGAGGTGTTGCAGCGCGGCCGGCGGCTCGACGAGACAAAACCGGGCAGCGGGCTCGGACTTGCCATTGTCGCCGACCTTGTCAACGAGTATGGAGGCTCTCTGGCGCTGGAACGATCCATCATGGGTGGATTGAAGGCGATGGTTCGATTGCGGAGCCTTCAGTAATGCTTTTCCAGATTGCTTTTCCAGGTGGCTGGCTGCGGCCAAATTTCCGACAAACATCGACATTATGGCCGCGCCAGCTGCTGACAGCGCGGCGGTCCAGCTCAAGAAAGCCGGTATTGGCATGAAGATTCGCGTCGCGCTCGTTTCCGCCCTGCTCGCCGTCTCCGGCTGCACGACGCTCGGCAAGGGCCCGGCCGTTACGGTGACGCCGGCCGCGACGCCCCCCAGCGGCGCCAAGGTGGCGACGACGATCATCTCCGCCATGGGCGGCGGCCTCGTCGGCGGTTCTATCGGCGCCGGCCTGAGCGAGACCGAGAAGCGCAGCGCGCTCGAGGCGGAATACAAGGCGCTTGAATACACGGCGAGCGGCCAGAAAGTGGCTTGGAAGAGCGACAGTTCGGCCCATCGCGGCGAAGTGGTCGCCGCCCAGCCCTATCGCGTCGGCTCGCAGGACTGCCGGCAATACACCCATACGGTGTTTACCGGCACCGCCGGCGCCACCGCGCGCGGAACCGCCTGCCGCAATGCCGACGGCAGCTGGACGCCGCTGACGTAGCGCAATTCCAGGAAAAGTGTGAAACGGTTTTCCGTCCGGAATTGCGCAACAAAGACGCCCGGCCGTCGATCCGCCGATACCGATCCGGCACTAAAGCGCGTCGCGTTCGACCGTCGTCATGCGACGCGCTATAGGTTCTTGTTTTGATGCATGGTCGTTATCGCAAAACCGCTGCACACTTTTGCGCGACATGCATTATCGATCGGAGCGGCCCCGCCAAAGCGTCGCAGCACGCTTGTGTTGGCAGGGCAAGGGTCTCGTTCTATTGGAAGAGCCATGCTGTTTTGGGTCATAGCCGCACTCCTGACGCTGGGCGCAAGCTTGGCGGTGCTGCTGCCGTTGGCCGGCGGATCGAAGAACGCGTCCGCTGCCGGCGATCACGACCTTGAAGTCTATCGCGACCAGCTGGCCGAGCTTGACCGCGATATGGCGCGTGGCCTGATCCGGCCAATGGAGGCCGAAGAGGCACGCGCCGAAATCGCCCGCCGCATCCTTCGCCTGAGCAATGCCGGCCACGCCGACGAGACGGCGACGCAGCCGTCGCGGTCGACAAGGCTGGTGGCGACGGCGGCCGTGCTGCTGGTTCCGCTGGTCAGCTGGGGCCTCTATGGCCAGCTCGGCTCACCCGACCTGCCGTCGCAGCCGCTCAGCGAACGCCTGGCCAAGAACCCCGCCGACAGCTCGGTCGACGAGCTGATAGCCCGCGCCGAGGCGCACCTGGCGGCCAACCCATCCGATGGCCGCGGCTGGGACGTGCTGGCGCCGGTCTATCTGCGCATGCAGCGATACGCCGATGCGGTGACCGCCTATCGCAACGCCATCCGCCTCGACGGCGACAGCGCCGCCCGCCAGGCGGGTCTTGGCGAGGCGATCGCCAATGCGGCCGGCGGCATTGTCTCCGCCGAAGCGCAGGCGGCTTTCGAGGCGGCGTTGAAGCTCGATCCGGCCAATCCGAAGGCCTCGTTCTATCTCGCCATGGGCATGGCACAGGAAGGCCGCATAGCTGAAGCCACGGCGGCCTGGCAAAAGATGCTTGCCGCCTTGCCGCAGGGCTCGCCGTGGCGCGGCGCCGTCGAGCAGGCGCTGGCCGAATCCGCCGCCCGCAGCGTCGCTTCTGAGGCGCCCGCGAAAGGGCCGAGCGCCGAGGATATCGATGCTGCCTCCTCGATGTCGCCGCAGGACCGGCAAGCCATGATCAGCACCATGGTTGCCGGCCTCGACGAAAGGCTTCGGCAAAATCCGCGCGACGAGGAAGGGTGGATGCAGCTCGTTCGTTCCTATGCCGTGCTGGGCAAGACAGATCAGGCGCGTGACGCGCTCAATCGCGGTATCGCCGTCTTTGGCGCGGACAGTGACCAGGCCAGGAAATTCACCGCCTTTGCCGCCTCGCTTGGCGTGACGGCGACGGAGTAGACGATGACGCGCAAGCAGAAACGACTGTCGGTGATCGCAGCGGGGCTGGGGTTTCTCGGTGTTGCCACGGGGCTGACCTTCTATGCGCTTGGCCAGAAGGCCTCCTATTTCTACATGCCGGCCGATCTGGCCACCGCCAGCCTTCAGCCGGGCCAGCGCATAAGGCTCGGCGGTCTTGTCGAAAAAGGCACGGTCGAGCGTGGCCAAGGCGCCACCGTCGCCTTTTCGGTGACCGACAACCAGAAGGACGTCAAGGTCACCTATACCGGCATTCTTCCCGACCTCTTCCGGGAAGGACAGGGCGTGATCACCGAAGGCTCGTTTGGCCCTGACGGAATCTTTGTCGCCGACAGCGTGCTGGCCAAGCATGACGAGACCTATATGCCCAAGGAAGTGGCCGACGGCCTCAAGGCCAAGGGCGTATGGCAGGAGAGCAAGAGTGACTAGCGGGTGCGGTGACAATGGTTGAAACCGGACATTTCGCCCTGGTCCTGGCGTTTGCGCTGGCCCTGGTGCAGACGATGGTGCCGCTGTTCGGTGCGCGCACCGGCAACCACAAGATGATGGCCGTCGGCGCACCGGCCGCGCTGACCGGCTTTGCCTTGACGGCGCTGTCTTTCGTGGCGCTGGCAACCGCCTACGCCGGCTCCGACTTCTCGGTTGAGAGCGTCTGGGAGAACTCGCATTCGCTGCAGCCGCTGATCTACAAGATCACCGGAACCTGGGGCAATCACGAAGGTTCGATGCTGCTCTGGGTGCTGATCCTGACCTTCTTCGGCGCGCTCGTCGCCGTCTTCGGCGGCAATCTTCCGGCGACGCTCCGGGCCAATGTGCTTGCCGTGCAGGGAGCGATCGGCGCCACTTTCTTCCTGTTCATCCTGACGACGTCGAACCCGTTCGTCAGGCTCAATCCGGCGCCTATCGAGGGCCGCGATCTCAACCCGATCCTGCAGGACCTCGGCCTCGCCATCCATCCGCCGCTGCTTTATCTCGGCTATGTCGGTTTCTCGATCTGCTTTTCCTTCTCTGTCGCTGCCCTCATCGAGGGCCGCATTGACGCTTCGTGGGCGCGCTGGGTAAGGCCGTGGACATTGGTTGCCTGGATGTTCCTCACCGGCGGCATCGCCATGGGCTCCTACTGGGCCTATTACGAGCTCGGCTGGGGCGGCTTCTGGTTCTGGGATCCGGTCGAGAACGCATCCTTCATGCCGTGGCTGGCGGGCACGGCGCTGCTGCATTCGGCGATCGTCATGGAAAAGCGCTCGGCGCTGAAGATCTGGACGCTGCTTCTGGCGATCCTGACCTTCTCGCTGTCGCTGCTCGGCACCTTCCTGGTGCGTTCCGGCGTGCTGACCTCGGTGCACGCATTCGCCACCGATCCGACGCGTGGCGTGTTCATTCTCTGCATCCTGACGCTGTTCATCGGCGGCTCGCTGGCGCTGTTTGCCTTGCGCGCCTCCCGGCTGACGGCCGGCGGCCTGTTTCACCCGATCTCGCGCGAAGGCGCGCTGGTCCTGAACAATCTGTTCCTGACCACCGCCACCGCCACCGTGCTGGTCGGCACGCTCTACCCGCTCGTCGTCGAAGCCCTATCTGCCGACAAGATTTCGGTCGGCGCGCCGTTCTTCAACCTGACATTCGGCCCGCTGATGGTGCCGCTCTTGGTCGTCGTGCCGTTCGGGCCGCTACTCGCCTGGAAGCGCGGCGACATTTTCGCGGTCGCCCAGCGCCTGATGGCGGCTTTCGCGGCGGCGCTGCTCGCGGTGCTGGTGACGGCCCTGTTCATCGATGGCGCTTCGGTGTTGGCGGCACTCGGTGTCGGCCTTGCCTTCTGGCTGATCTGCGGCGCGCTCACCGATCTCGCCGTCAAATCCGGCTTCGGCACCGTCGCGCCCGCCACCATGCTCAGGCGCTTCGCCGGCCTGCCGCGCTCGGTCTTCGGCACAGCGCTTGCGCATCTCGGCCTCGGGCTGACAACGCTCGGCATTGTCGGCACGCTTTGCTTCGGGACCGAAAAAATCCTGTCGATGCATGCCGGCGAGACCGTCGAACTGTCCGGCCACAAGCTGCGCTTCGAGGGGCTCTACCCGGCCCAGGGGCCGAACTACAGTGAGGATCGCGGCCGCTTCGCCCTGCTTGGCGCCGACGGTAGCGTCGCAGGCGAGATCACCTCGGCCAAGCGCTCATATCCGGTGCGCCAGATGACCACAACCGAATCCGGCATCAGGACGATCGGCTTCAGCCAGCTCTATCTTTCGCTTGGCGACGAGGGCAGCGATGGCTCTGTGGTCGTTCGTCTGTGGTGGAAGCCGCTGGTGACGCTGATCTGGGGCGGCGCACTGGTGATGATGGCGGGCGCGGCGATGTCGCTGCTCGACCGCCGCCTGCGCGTCGGCGCACCGTCGCGCCGCAAGGCTGCGGCCGGCGTGCCATCGGCGAGCCCGCAATGAAAAGGGTCACGCTGGCCTTGCTGGTCCTGCTGCTGGCGCTGTTGTTCGCCGGCGCCGCGCAGGCGGTCAAGCCCGACGAGGTGCTCGCCGACCCGGCACTCGAGGCGAGGGCGCGCGCTTTGTCGGAAGGCCTGCGCTGCATGGTCTGCCAGAACCAGTCGATCGACGAGTCCGATGCCGACCTCGCCCGCGACCTGCGCATCCTTGTGCGCCAGCGCCTCGTCGCCGGCGATACCGACCGGCAGGTGATGGACTATGTCGTTTCGCGCTACGGCGAATTCGTGCTGCTGAAGCCACGCTTCAATCTGCGCAATGTTTTGCTCTGGGGGACGCCAGTTCTTCTGCTGCTCGTTGGCGGGACATTCATCCTGCTGGCCGCCCGCTCGCGCCGTTCGACGGTGACCGCTGCATTAACTGCCGAGGAACAGGCGGCGCTGGACAAGATGCTCCGCCGCGATTGATCGATACATTACGAAAGTTTCATGTACCGGAAATGGCGCCGTAATGTGCGGCTCTCTATTTCCTTTGTCGAGGATGCCAATCAAGGGGCGTCCCTTGAAAAGAGGATACGAGAACCATGAATGTTGCCCCCAATTCATATCTGCGCACCCGCAAACGCCTGCTGGCCGCAGCCGCATCCCTGGCCATTGCCGGCGCGATCGGCTTTGGTGCTGTTGCCACCGGGACAGCCCCGGTGCTGGCCGACGCCGTGCGTGTCGAGGCACCGCAGGTCCCGAGCTTCGCCGATGTGGTGGAGCGCGTTTCGCCGGCGGTCGTCAGCGTGCGCGTCAAGGCCAAGATCCAGTCGACGGCCGATGACGGTTCCGGCCAGATGGACGACGAGGACGGCTTAGGCAATCTTCCCGACAACCCGCAGCTGCGCCGGTTCTTCCGCGAATTCCGCGGCTTTGGCGATCAAGGCGGCGATCAAGGCCCGAACGGAATGGGCCGTTTTGGACACCGTGACCGCAACAACGACCAGCCGCGGCCGGTGGCGCAGGGATCCGGTTTCTTCATCTCCGATGACGGCTATCTCGTCACCAACAACCATGTCGTCGAGGAGGGCACCGCCTTCACCGTGGTGACCAATGACGGCAAGGAACTCGACGCCAAGCTGATCGGCACGGACCCGCGCACCGATCTTGCCGTGCTCAAGGTCGATGACGGCAGCAAGTTCACCTATGTCGACTTCGCCGACGATTCCAAGGTTCGCGTCGGCGACTGGGTGGTGGCTGTCGGCAATCCGTTCGGCCTCGGCGGCACGGTTACCGCAGGCATCGTTTCGGCCCGCGGCCGCGATATCGGCGCCGGTCCCTATGACGACTTCATCCAGATCGACGCCTCGGTGAACCGCGGCAATTCGGGCGGCCCGACCTTTAACCTCAACGGCCAGGTTGTCGGCATCAACACCGCGATCTTCTCGCCCTCGGGCGGCAGCGTCGGCATTGCCTTCGACATTCCCGCTTCGACCGCCAAGCAGGTCGTGCAGGATCTGATGAAGAACGGCACCGTGCAGCGCGGCTGGCTCGGTGTCGAGATCCAGCCGGTCACCCCCGAAATCGCCGAGTCGCTTGGCCTTGGGTCCGGCAAGGGCGCGCTCGTTGCCAGCGCGCAGGACACCGGTCCCGGCAAGAAGGCCGGCATCACCGCCGGTGACGTGATCACCCAGGTGGACGGCAAGGACGTTGCTTCGCCGAAGGAACTCGCCCGCCTGATCGGCGCTTATCCGCCCGGCAAATCTGTCGATGTCACGGTGTGGCGCAACGGCAAGAGCGAGGCGGTCAAGGTCGATCTCGGCAAGCTGCCGTCGAGCGACAAGCAGGCCTCGGCCGACCAGCAGCCTGCCCCAGCGCCGAAGACCGACACGCTCGCCGATCTCGGCCTGACCGTCACCAAGTCTGACAATGGCAAGGGCCTTGTGGTGACCGATGTCGACCCCGACAGCGATGCCGCCGATCGCGGCATCCAGCCCGGCGACGTCATCACCTCCGTCAATTCGGCGGAAGTGAACGGCGCCGGCGACGTCGACAAGGCGATGGCCGACGCGGTGAAGTCCGGCCGCAAGGCGGTGCTGATGCAGATCACCCGCGACGACAGCAACCGCTTCGTCGCACTGCCTGTCGCCAAGGGCTGAGCGCATGACCCCGAACACGTATTCCGTTTTCGGAAAGGCTCATGCGCCGATTCAAGGTGCTAGAGCGCCCTTTGCGCGTTCAAGAGGACGCGCGGCGCTCTAGTGGTCGACTTTTCCGGTGCGGCGGTTTTCAACACCCCCGAGCCGCCGCACGGGAAAGCACGGGGCCTGAATACGTTCGTCAGTCATCGTGTTCCGCCCCAGCGGCAGCGGGCTTCCCATCGCCCGCTGCCGCTCGAACATGCCGCTCAAGGCGTGAAGCGGTTTTAGGCTACGACATGCTAAAACAAAGACTTACCGCGTATCCCTGAATCAATTTGTTCGCGATACGCCATGGAGAAGGCCACGATGCATATGCCGGCCACTCAATCTTCCAGCGAAATCGCGTATAACGGTTCTATGAAGATTCTCGTCATAGAAGACGATCGCGAGGCAGCCGACTACCTGCAGAAGGCGTTCGCCGAGGCCGGCCATACCGCCCATGTCGCCGGCGACGGCGAAACCGGCTTCGCGCTCGCCGATTCCGGCGACTATGACGTCATGGTCGTTGATCGCATGATGCCGCGCCGCGACGGCCTGTCCGTCATTGCCGGGCTCAGGTCCCGGGGCAATACGACACCCGTGCTGATCCTGTCGGCGCTCGGCGAAGTCGACGACCGGGTCACCGGTCTGCGCGCCGGCGGCGACGACTATCTGACCAAACCCTACGCCTTTTCGGAACTGCTCGCCCGCGTCGAGGTGCTGAACCGCCGCGCCAGCGCCAGGGAAGCCGAAACCGTCTACCGGGTCGGTGATCTCGAACTCGACCGGCTGTCGCACTCGGTGCGCCGCGCCGGGCGCGAGATAACGCTGCAGCCGCGCGAGTTCCGCCTGCTCGAATATCTGATGCGCCATGCCGGCCAGGTGGTGACGCGCACCATGCTGCTCGAGAATGTCTGGGATTACCATTTCGATCCGCAGACCAATGTCATCGACGTTCATATCTCGCGGCTGCGGGGCAAGATCGAGAAGGGCTTCGACAAGCCGATCCTGCACACGGTTCGCGGCGCCGGCTATATGCTGAAAAGCGGCTAGAACCCCATGGCTCTTTCCGTGCCGGCCATCATGAAGACGACGGCAGCGCGGCTTTCGGCGCTCTACCTCCTGCTGTTCGCCATCTGCGCGGTGCTGCTCGTGTTCTACATGACCTCGCTGTCGGCGCGCATGCTGACCGGCCAGACCCAGGACACGATCAACGACGAGGTGCTCGGCCTCGCCCGCGCCTATCAGCGCGGCGGCCTCCCGTTGCTGGTCCGCGTCGTCGAGCAGCGCTCCCGCCAGCCCGGCGCCAATCTCTATCTGATCGCCGATGCCAACGGCCAGATCCTGACCGGCAACGTGCAGAGTCTGGAGCCGGGCGTGATCGAGGCCGAGGGCTGGACCACCGAGCCGTTCTCCTACCGCCGCTTCGGCGAGGGCGAGCTCGAGCGGCAGCGCAACCCGGTCTCCGACCCGAACGAGCCCGCCCAGAGCGAAGTACAGGCCGAAGGCGAGAAGGGCCATAACGCCATTGCCCTGGTGCTGCGCCTGCCCAACCAGATGATCATGCTGGTCGGCCGCGACCTCGGCGAGCCGGAGCGCTTCCGCGCCGTCATTCGCCGCGCTCTGATGCTGGCGCTCGGTATGATGGGCGTCGGCGGGCTGCTGATCTGGTTCTTCGTCGGGCGCGCGGCGCTGAAGCGCATCGACAGCGTGTCGGAGGCGAGCCGCCGCATCATGGGCGGCGATCTTTCCGGCCGGCTGCCGGTCACCGGCGCCGGCGACGAGTTCGACCGGCTGTCGGAAAACCTCAATTCCATGCTGGCCAGGATCGCCACGCTGAACGAGGGCCTGAAGCAGGTCTCCGACAACATCGCCCACGACCTGAAAACGCCGCTCACCAGGCTGCGCAATCGCGCCGAGGCGACGCTTTCCGGCAAGCACAACACCAGCGACTACCGGCAGGCGCTGGAAGGAACGATCGCCGAATCCGATCAGCTGATAAAGACCTTCAACGCCATCCTGATGATCTCGCGACTGGAAGCCGGCTATTCCTCGGAAAGCACCACCAGGGTTGATCTGGCCGCTGCCGTGCACGACGTCGTCGAACTCTACGAGCCGGTAGCGGAGGAGGCGGGCGTGACGCTCGAAACTTCGGTGCAAGGTTCCTTCGCCGTCAACGGCAATCGCGAGCTGATTGGCCAGGCGCTGTCCAACATCGTCGACAACGCGATCAAATATTCGACCGACTCGACCTCCAGGCCTACGGTTCGCGTGACGCTGGAGCGTGTCGGTAGCGAGATCAGACTCGCCGTCTCCGACAACGGCCAGGGCATTCCCGACGATGTCGACCGCGCCAGGGTGACCGAGCGTTTCGTGCGGCTGGAAAAGAGCCGCTCGCAGCCGGGTTCCGGCCTTGGCTTGAGCCTCGCCAAGGCGATCATGACATTCCACAATGGACGGCTTGAGCTTCTGCCCGGCAATCCCGGATTGTCGGTCGTCATGAGTTTTCCCGGGCGGGAGGATCGCTGATGGTTGCGAGGATGGCAGTGCGACGCCTCGAAACGGACTGGCTGTTGAAGCCAGCGGTAGAGCTCGTTCCGCTGGATGCAAGCCGCGCCAGGCAGGAATTGTCGGAGATCGCCGACGCCGCGCGGCAAAAGGAACTGCCGCGACTGGCGAAATTTCTCGCCGGCAAGGGGGTCGTCCAGGATTTCCTCGCCGCCGTGTTCGACCTGTCGCCGTTCCTGCGCGATACCGCGCGCCGCCGGCCACGGATACTCGATGCGCTTTTCGACGGGAGCGTCGAGGCGCGGCTGTCATCGATCGGCGCCGCGGTCGACAAGGCAGCACGCGTAGAGGCCGTCTCCGAAAGCAGCCTGATGATGGAGCTGCGCCAATGTAAGGCGGAGGCGCATTTCCTGATCGCCTTGGCCGATCTCGCCGGCGAGGCCGAGACCTCGCTGACGGTGCGGCGACTGAGCGACCTTGCCGACGCCTGCACGCGTGCGGCTGTCGATTTCCTGCTCCGCGACGCGCATGAGCAAGGCAAGCTCCGATTGCCGGATGCCAAAAATCCGGCGCGACACTCGGGCTGGATCCTGCTCGGCATGGGCAAGCTCGGCGCGCATGAGCTGAACTTCTCCTCCGACATCGACCTCGTCGTCTTCTTCGACCCCGATGCGCCTGCCGTCGTCGATCCGCTCGATGCCACAGAGCTGTTTTCGCGCCTGACCCGCCGGCTTGTCCGTATCCTCCAGGACCGCACCGAGCACGGTTACGTCTTCCGCACCGATCTCAGGCTTCGTCCCGACCCCGGCTCGACGCCGCTGGCGATCCCGGTCGAGGCGGCGCTGCGCTACTATGAGGCGCGCGGCCAGAACTGGGAGCGCGCCGCCATGATCAAGGCCCGCCCGCTGGCCGGCGATTTTGCCGCCGGCGCCGCGTTCCTGAAGGAACTGCAGCCCTATATCTGGCGCAAATACATGGACTATGCGGCGATTGCCGACGTCCATTCGATCAAGCGCCAGATCCACGCCCACAAAGGCCATGGCGAGGTCGCGGTCAAAGGCCACAATGTCAAGCTCGGTCGCGGCGGTATCCGCGAGATCGAGTTCTTCGTCCAGACCCAGCAGCTTATCGCCGGCGGCCGCTTTCCCGAACTGCGCGGCCGCGAGACCGTGCCGATGCTGGGCGAGCTCGCCGCGCGCGGCTGGATCACCGCCGACGCGCGCGATGCGCTCACCAGGCAATACTGGTTCCTGCGCCGCGTCGAACATGCCATCCAGATGGTTGCCGACCAGCAGACGCATATCCTGCCGGAGGACGAAGAGGGGCTGGAGCGCGTCGCCCGCATGCTGGGCTTTGCCGATGCGGCAGGCTTTGCCGAAACGTTCCGCGCGGCGCTGCACCAGGTCGAGCGCCACTATGCAGCGCTGTTCGAAACCGCGCCGGAGCTTTCGGCCGGTATCGGCAATCTGGTCTTTACCGGCGACGTCGACGATCCCGATACCTTGCAGACCTTGCAGCGGCTCGGCTTCCAGCGGCCGAGCGACATCTGCCGGGTTATCCGCGGCTGGCACTTCGGCCGCTACCGCGTCACCAGGTCGGCGGAAGCGCGCGAGCGGCTGACCGAACTGACGCCGGCGCTGCTGCAAGCCTTCGGCCAGACGCGGCGGGCGGACGAGGCAGTGATCCGCTTCGACGAATTCCTTGCCGGCCTGCCTGCCGGCATCCAGCTGTTTTCGCTGCTGCAGTCGAATCCGGCTTTGCTGAAGCTGATGGCGACTATCATGGGCGCGGCACCGCGGCTGGCCGCCATCATCACGCGCCGGCCGCATGTCTTCGATGGGCTGCTCGATCCGGCGCTGCTGAGCGAACTGCCAAACCGCGCCTATCTGTCGGCGCGCCTTGCCGCCTTCCTCGAAGGTGACAGAGCCTATGAAGACGTGCTCGACCGGCTGCGCATCTTTGCTTCGGAGCAAAAATTCCTGATCGGCGTCAGGCTGCTTGCCGGGTCGATCGACCCGTCGCGCGCCGGCCGCGCTTTTTCCGATCTCGCCGACCTGACCATCGAGGCGGCATTGCAGGCGGTGATGGCGGAATTCGCTTTGCGTCATGGCTATATTGCCGGCGGCCGGGTCGCGCTGCTCGGCATGGGCAAGCTCGGCAGCCGCGAACTGACGGCGGGCTCCGACGTCGACCTCATCCTGCTCTACGATCACGACGCCGATGCGGAGGAGTCCGACGGCGACAAGCCGCTTGCCCCGTCGCATTACTACAGCCGGCTGACACAGCGGCTGATCGCCGCCGTTTCCGCGCCGACCGCCGAGGGCGTGCTCTATGAGCTCGACCTTCGCCTGCGGCCGTCCGGCAACAAGGGGCCGGTGGCTACCCATGTCGACGCCTTCAAGAAATATCAGCGCCAGGACGCCTGGACATGGGAGCACATGGCGCTGGCGCGCGCCCGCACGATCGGCGGCGATGCCGAGCTCTGCCGCGAGATCGAAGGGGACGTTGCCGCAGTGCTCGCTCTGCCGCGCGATCCAGCCAAGGTGATGGCCGAGGCATCCGAGATGCGCGCCATGGTCGACAAGGAGAAGCCGCCGCGCGATCCCTGGGACATCAAGCTGATCCCGGGCGGCCTCATCGATCTCGAATTCATTGCCCAGGTTGCGCTGATCACCGGAAAGATCGAGGCAGGCCGCAGGGCCACCGGCACGGCTGAGGTCCTGTCGCGCCTGGCGCCGGATTTCGCCAAGGCCCAGGTCAGGCAGGAACTGGTGGATGCCTATTCGCTCTATCTGGCGCTGACCCAGATGATACGGCTTTGCCTCACCGGCGCGTTCGAACGCGACGACGTTCCGCCAGGGCTTTCCGATCTGCTTCTTGCGGTCACCGACCTGCCGGATTTCGGGGTGCTTGAAGCGCACCTCAAGGAGACGTCGCAGAAGGTCAGAAAGGATTTCGACCTTCTGCTTCGTGCGAAACAACCGTGACGGCAACCAGCCGTACGGGCGAGAGCATCGGGCCCAAAATTGCGACCTGCTTTGGGAGGTTCCGATGTTCAATCAAAGAGATAGAGCGGGGGATTGAAGGTCCGCCGCTCTAGCATCGGGGGTGACGATGCAACAGGAGAAGACCATGAGAAAGACAACCAGACTTGCACTCGTTTTCGCAGCCCTGGCCGGCGCCGTCGGCACCGCTGCCTATGCAGACGAGCACTCCGTGGCCGGGCCGCGCGACGGCATGATGATGCGCCTCGGCAAGGTCATGAAGGACAATGACGGCACCATCACCTTCGACCAGTTCTCCGACGCCATGAACGCGCGGCTGAAGAAGATGGTCGCCGACAATGGCGGCAAGCTGACCGTGGCACAGCTCGCCGACGCGCTCGAGAAGGCACGCTCCGAGCAGATGGCCAGGCGCATCATCGCCCGTTACGACACCAAGGGCAACGGCACGCTGACCGCCGATGACATCACCAGCCGCCAGAAGAAGGTCTTCGCCATGCTCGACCGTGACAATGACGGGAAAATCGAGAAGAACGAACTGCCGAAGGGTCCCGGCGGTCACCGCCAATGGGACGGCGAGGGCAATGATGGCACTGACGGCATGCAGTGAGAATTGATAACGCTCCGGCGGTGCGAGCCGCCGGAGACTTATTTTGTCATTCAGGCGGCGGCCTTGACCGCCTGCGCGGCTTTCTTGATCGGGATGCGTACCGAGACGATCGTGCCGGTGCCTTCGGTCGAGCGGATCTTCAAGGCGCCACCCTGAAGTTCGGCCAGCGAGCGCGAGATGGCGAGGCCGAGGCCGGAGCCGGCATGGCTCTTGGAGAACTGGTTTTGCACCTGTTCGAATGGCCGCCCGAGCTTGCTCAGCGCCGCCTTCGGGATGCCGCAGCCATTGTCCTCGATCGTCAGGATCAGCGCGCTGGAAATGCTGCGGGCTCTGACCGAGATGTGGCCGCCTTGCCCGGTGAACTTCACCGCATTGGACAGAAGGTTGATGAGGATCTGCTTGATCGCCCTGCGGTCGGCGAACAGCGTCAGCGAATCGGCGATGCGGGTTTCGACGGTGATCGACTTTTCCGCCGCCTGCAGAGAAACGACGCGAACCGTCTCCCTGATGAGCGGGCAGAGATCGATTTCTTCCTGATCCAAGGCGAACTGGCCGGCCTCGATCTTCGACATGTCGAGGATGTCATTGATCACACCGAGAAGATATTTGCCGCTGCCGTTGATGTCGGTGGCATACTCTTCGTAGCGCGGCGAGCCCAGCGGCCCGAACAGCCGCCGTTCCATCAGTTCCGAGAAGCCGATGATCGCGTTGAGCGGGGTGCGCAACTCGTGCGACATGTTGGCCAGGAATTCGGATTTGGCCCGGTTTGCCGCTTCGGCGCGCTCGGTTTCCTTCATGTATTTGCGATTGAGTTCGACGAGCTCACGCGCCCGTTCTTCTTCCGCGCGGCGGGCAAGGCTGAGGTCATGGATTGTCGCCATCAGCCGGCGCTCGCTGTCGACCAGCTTCTCCTGGTGCAGCTTGATCTGGGTGATGTCGGAGCCGACAGAGACGGTACCGCCGTCCCTTGTCCGCAACTCGTTCACCTGCAACCAGCGGCCGTCGGCAAGCTGGCGCTCGAAGGTCACGCCTCCCTGCGGTCCGTTGGTGTTGGCAAGCCGCCGCTCCGAGGCGAAGGCCAGCATGCGTTCCTCCAGAACGGCGCGCGGAGCGCCCGGCATCACGTCGCGATCCAACAGGCCGTTGTCCTGCTGGTATTTGGAATTGCACATGATCAGGCGCTCGGACGAATCCCACAGCACGAAAGATTCGTTGATGTTTTCGATGGCCGTCCTCAGGCGCAGGTCCGCCGCTTCGGAGCGCAGCGCCAGATGCCGCTGCTCGGTGACGTCGACGGCGATGCCGATCAGCTGGATCTCCGGCGCTTCCGGGTCGATAACGTGTGCTCTTGCGCGCATCCAAACCCATTGCCCGTCGGCATGGCGCATCCGGAACACCTGGTCGATATGGTCGATCTCGCGTGCGACGATCCTGTTGGCGAGTTCGAACAAATCGCCGTCCTCGGGATGAATGATTTCATCGACTTCGCCGAACGACAGCATCGTGTCACAAGGCTCGTAGCCCAGCATGTCGTACATCGAGCGCGACCAGTACATCTTGCCGCGCACCATGTCCCAATCCCAGAGGCCGCAGCGGCCGCGCACCAGCGCCATGTCGATGCGCTGGTGGGCTTCGAGATAGATGCGATCGGCGGCCTGGGCGCGCGCCGCCTGGCCGAAATAGGCGTAGAGGATGATGATCAGCACACCGGCCGTCAGCACGAACAGCGTGACGTTGAGTGAGACCGTCTTGCGCCAGGCGTCAAAAACTGCCTCCCGCGGCACGAACGCTGCCGCGGCACCCTTTCGGCCGTTCGCCAGGCTCACTGCCGCGTACCAGTCCTGTCCGCCGATGCTGACCTCCATCACCCCGGCGCGGTCGCCGAACATGAACAGCGGCTGCCCGCCCTGTACGACGCCATCGAGCGACCGGCCCTCCCAGTGCATCGACTGCGGGGATACGGCAATGATCTTGAAGGCGCTATCGGTGATCGCCAGTACGTGGCTTCGGCCCATCGCGCCCTGACGACCGGTGCTCTCCAGCAGGTCCTGGATCGCGCCGGGCGTGGAACCCATGGTCGCATCGGCAGCGATCGAACTGGCCAGTTGGCCGGCGGCCAGCGCAAGGATCGCCTTGGCGTCGCGCTCGATCTCGTCGCGCTCGTTCATCAGTGACAGAAAGCGCAGTACTGCGATGATCAACAGAAACATGATAATGAGGGCCGGTATCGATCGCCGCAACAGCGGCTCGGCTGCCAGCAGCCGTCGGTAGGCAGGTTCGGCGATGAGCCGCGTATTGCCCGCGAGACCGTCGCTTCGCGCCTCGCGCCGCCCAAAAGCCGTCCCACCGGGCGCGCCCCACGCGTCCGCCTTCGCCATAAATGGCACTCCCCGATTTTCTGTCCCGCTTGACGATCCGGCAACGCCGCACTTCCGAATCGTCACTAAAGAATCAAAGGTGATTCGCCTTGTCCAGAGGCGCGGCGAAAAAAGATTAAAAATCGACTAAAATGACGGGGTTTTCGGGGGGTCTTCCCTTTTTCCCACAAGGGGACAACGGAGGTCGCTTACGCCAGGGTGCGCTCGACGATGTCTCGCAAATCGGCCGACAGCTTCTCGGTATTGGCGATCGAAAGCAACGCCTCCCTTGCCTTGGCCTGCCGCACCGGTTCGAGCGAGCGCCACGACCTGAGCGCCGTCGCCAGCCTGGCGGCCACCTGCGGGTTGCGTTTTTCGACCTGCAGCACCGTTTCGACGAAAAGCCGGTAGCCTTGGCCGTCGGCGCGATGGAAGCCGGTCTGGTTGGCGCTGGAAAACGTGCCGATGAGTGCCCGTACCCGGTTCGGGTTGGCCATCGAGAACGCGGGGTGGCCGGTCAAGGCGCGCACCGCGTCGACGGTTTGCGGGCCGGGCACGCTGGCCTGGGTCTGGAACCATTTGTCCATGACCAGCGCATCGGTTGCATATTTCGCCTCGAAATCGGCCAGCGCCTTGGTCGCCTCCGGTGAGCCGTGGTGACGGTGCGCAAGCACGGTCAACGCCGCGGCCCGGTCGGTCATGTTGGTCGCCGACTGGAAGTGCCGGGCAGCGAGTTCCGCACCTCCCGGCAGCAAGCACAGATAATCCAGCAGGACATTGCGCAGCGCCCGCCGCCCGGCACTGGCCGCATCCGGGCTGAACGGACCATTGTCGGCGAGCCGATCGTAAAGTTTGGAGAATATCTCGCTATTGGTCTCGGCGATCGCAACCGCGAGCGCCTCGCGCGCCGCGAAAATGGCGTCGGGGTCGATGTTCTTGCCGATGTCGCGGGCGATATCGGCCTCGCCGGGCAGCGCCAGCGCCAGTGCCCGATAGGCGGGTTCGAGCGCTTCGTCGCTGGCTATTTTGCCGGCAAGCCCGGTCAGCCGGGCGCTGAACTCGGGTTGCCTGTGGTCCAGGATCTGGCGGAAGGCTGCAATCAGCGCATCGGTCAAAAGCGTGTTGAATGCCTGCCAGCGCGAGAAGGCGTCGCTGTCGTGGCCAGCCAGAAAAAACTGGTCGTCGGGCCGCTGCTCGACCGAAAGTGTCACCGGCGCCGAAAAGCCGCGGTTGAGCGACATGGCTGGACGCTCGGCAATCCCGGAAAACCTGACGACATGGCGGCGTTTGCGAATATGGATGACACCGTCCTCGACGTTCGCCCCTTCGGCGCCGCTGTGGGCTATCGCCTCGCCACCGGCGCCAACCAGGCCGAAGGCAAGCGGAATGTGCATCAGCCGCTTGCGGCTTTCCGACGGCGTTGGCGGCACCGACTGCTCGATTTCGAGCGTGAATTCCCGCGCTGCCGGATTATACGCCGAACTGACGGTCAGGTTCGGCGTACCGGCCTGATGATACCACAGCGAAAACTGCGACAGGTCGCGACCCGAGACGTCTTCGAACACTTTGATGAAGTCTTCGATCGTCGCCGCCTGGCCGTCGTGACGTTCGAAGTAGAGGTCCATGCCGGCGCGGAACGTCTCGGCGCCGAGGATGGTATGGATCATGCGCACGACTTCCGAGCCTTTTTCGTAGACCGTCGCCGTGTAGAAATTGTTGATCTCGCGGTAGCGGCGAGGCCGGACCGGATGCGCCAGCGGCCCTTGGTCCTCGGGAAACTGATGGGCGCGCAGCGTACGAACCTCGGCGATGCGCTTGACGGCGCGCGAGCGCTGATCGGCCGAGAATTCGTGGTCGCGGAAAACCGTCAGGCCTTCCTTCAGGCAAAGCTGGAACCAGTCGCGGCAAGTGATTCTGTTACCTGTCCAATTGTGGAAATACTCATGGGCAATGATGGCCTCGATATTGGCGAAATCGGCGTCGGTCGCGGTTTCCTGGTCGGCCAGCACATATTTGTCGTTGAAGATGTTGAGACCCTTGTTCTCCATTGCGCCCATATTGAAGTCGGACACGGCGACGATGTTGAAGACATCGAGGTCGTATTCGCGGCCGAATGCCTCCTCGTCCCATTTCATCGACCGTTTCAAAGCGTCCATGGCGTAGCCGGCGAGCCTCTCCTTGCCCGGTTCGACATAGATTCCGAGCTCGACCCTGCGGCCAGACAGGGTGACAAAACTGTCCGAGATCTTGCCGAGGTCGCCCGCCACCAGCGCAAACAAATAGGACGGCTTGGGGAAGGGGTCGTGCCAGACCGCATGGTGCCAGCCGCCGGCAAGCTCGCCGCTGCCGGCCGGGTTGCCGTTGGACAAAAGCAGCGGCGCCTCATTGCGCTCAGCTTCGATACGCACCGTATAGACCGACAGGATGTCGGGACGGTCGAGGAAATAAGTGATGCGGCGAAAGCCTTCGGCCTCGCATTGCGTGCAATAGACGTCGCTCGAGCGATAGAGGCCCATCAGCGCTTCGTTCTGCGCCGGCGCCAACACGGTTTCAATTCTCAGCTGGAAGCGCCTTGTCGCAGGGGGGCTGATGATTGTCAGTTGATCGGGCGTGACGAGAAAATCCGCAGGGCTCGGCTCCTGGCCGTCGATGGCGATGCCGCGGAGCGTCAGCCCGTCGCCATCCAGCACCAGTGGCACCGACGCCGCAATCCCGTCGCGGCGTTCGACCGTCAGCACGGCGGTCACATGCGTTGCTTCAGGCGAAAGGCGGAAAGTCAGGCTGGTTTCCGGAATGAGATAATCACTGGGGCGATAGTCTTCGAGCTTGAAGACCTGGCCGGTATCTGTGCGCATTCCTTGATTTTTCCTGTCGATCCGGGTGCGGCGGGCGGGTCCGCTGGTCCAAATAATTTGAAGTCTGCGCTCTTTACACGAAACGCTCCCTCGACAAAACTGCAGCGACGTCTATTTCAGGCGATCATTTCCCAAGCATCATCGCGAGGCTTCCATGACCGTCGTCACGCCGAAATTCGGAACGAGCGCCTCTGTGTTGCGTCGCGAGGATGTGGCCTTCATCAAGGGCGCGCGGGAGGCGGGTACGATCGGGTCGACGCCTGCCGCGCTCAATGCGGTGACCGACGCGCACTACCGCACCTACGGCATCAGGCATATCGACATGCCGGCAACGCCGGCGTGCATCTGGGCGGCGATCGAGGAAGCAAGAGGGGCGTGACAGCCAGACCGGATTTGCCAGTGCTTGCAGTTGGCGACCTGGCCGGCGAGCACAGCACGCTGACCGGAATCTTGCTCAAGATCGTATCGGTGGCGGTCTTCGTCGGCATGTCGTCCTGCATCAAGGCGGCAGGCACCGTCCCGGCGGGCCAGATCGTCTTCTTCCGCTCCTTCTTTGCCATTTTTCCGATCATCGCCTTCCTCGCCTTCCAGGGAAAACTCGGAACCGCCTTTTCGACAAAGCGCCCGCTCAACCACATTGCGCGCGGCGTCGTCGGTGTCTGTGCCATGGGGCTCGGCTTCTTCGCGCTGACGCGGCTGCCGCTGCCGGAGGCGATCACACTGAACTACGCGCAGCCGCTGCTGGTCGTGGTGTTCAGTTCGATCTTCCTCGGCGAAGCCATCCGCATCTATCGCTGGAGTGCGGTTGCCGTCGGCCTGGTCGGGGTGCTGATCATCTCGTGGCCGGAACTGACGCTGCTCAGTTCGGGCGCTGCCCTTGGCGATCAGGAGGTGCTTGGCGTCATCGCCGCCCTGATAGCCGCGGCGATCTCGGCCATCGCCATGCTCCTGGTTCGCAACCTCGTCCAGAGCGAGCGGACGGCGACCATCGTGCTGTGGTTTTCGGTAACCGCGAGCGTCATGGCGCTGCTTTCGCTGCCATTCGGCTGGCAGGCGCTGACGCCAGCACAGGCGGGGCTTCTGATTGCCGCGGGTTTTTGCGGCGGGCTTGGCCAGATTCTGATGACCTCGGCCTATCGCCATGCCGAGGCTTCCGTCGTAGCACCTTTCGAATACACTTCGATGATCCTCGGCGTCGTCGTCGGCTATCTGGTCTTTGGCGATATCGCCACGATCAACATGCTGGTCGGCGGCATGATCGTGGTTGCGGCGGGGATTTTCATCATCTGGCGCGAGCACCAGCTGGGTCTCGAACGCACCCGCACCCGCAAGGCCGTCGCGCCGGAAGGGTGATCAGCCCGCTGCGTCGGTCCGCTCTTTCGCCAGCCGCATCAGCACCGCCCGCGTCTGCTCGTCGGCGGGGAAAAAAGATTCGATCGCCAGCTCCGCCAGCGTCACGTCGAGCGGCGTGCCGAACACGGTGATGGTGCTGATGAACGACAGCACCGCGTCGCCATGGGCAAGCTTGAGCGGATGGACAATCGCGTTCGGTTCGACCGGCGCCGGCCGGCTGCTTTTAAGGCCGGACGGATAGGCCCGAAGCTCGCGCTCGAGCTCGACCAGAACCGGATCGGCGGCAGCGTCGTTCTGCCGCTTCAGCCGCTCCAGAAGATGCGTCCGCCATTCCGCAAGGTTGACGATGCGCGGCGCGATGCCGCCGGGATGCAGGCTGAGGCGCAAAACGTTGACCGGCGGCTTCAGCAGGGAGGCGTCGGCGACATTGGCGAGGAACGGGCCGATGGCGGCGTTCGCCGACACCAGGTTCCAATGCCGGTCGACGGCAAGCGCCGGGAACGGCTCGTGCGCCTTGAGCACGGTCTCGACCGCCGCCATCGCCGGTGCCATCGAGGCATCGTCAAGTGGTCGTTCGCTGAAGCTCGGGGCAAAGCCGGCGGCCAGCAGCAGCTGGTTGCGCTGCCTGAGCGGGATCGAAAGCTGCTCCGCCAGATGCAGCACCATGTCACGCGAGGGTGCGGCGCGGCCGCTTTCAACGAAACTCAGATGCCGCTGCGAGATCTCGGCCTCCATGGCGAGGTCGAGCTGGCTCATGCGCCGGCGTGTACGCCATTCGCGAATGAGACTGCCGGCGGAAATCTGGGCTGCTGTCATAACGAGATGACTAGGCCGGCAGTGGGCGCATTTCAATTACCTGCGAGATCATGATGCCGCCCTTCCTTCCTCGCAAGGGGAGGACGGAAGACGCGTTCTGCACCGTTACCCAAGTGCCCGCAACTTCGCCTTCACTTCGAGGAAATCCCGCCACGCCAGCTTCTTGTGCGCAGGCGTTCTCAACAAATAGGCCGGATGCAGGGTCGGCATGGCGGGAATGGCGACGCCAGACGGGGTCGTGTGGACGCGCCAGTTGCCGCGCAGCCGCAATATGCCTTCGGAGGTGTTGAGCAGGGTCTTTGCCGACGGGCCGCCGAGATTGACCAGCACCTTCGGATTGACCAGTTCGATCTGCCGCTCGATGAACGGCCGGCAGATCTCGGTCTCGTGCGGCGTCGGCGTGCGGTTGCCCGGCGGCCGCCAGGGAATCACGTTGGCGATGTAGGCAGATGTCCGGTCAAGACCGATCGCGGCCAGCATGCGGTCGAGCAGCCGGCCCGAGCGGCCGACGAACGGCAAGCCCTCTATGTCCTCGTCGCGGCCCGGCGCTTCGCCGACCAGCATCACCGCGGCAGTCGGATTGCCGTCGGCGAACACCAGGTTCTTGGCGGTGAATTTAAGATTGCAGCCGTCGAATGCCGCCATGTGCTGGCGAAGCTCGTCGAGGTTTGCCGCCGATCTCGCCAGTTGCCGCGCCAATGCCGCCTGCGCCTCGTCGGGCACCGTTGACATGGCCGGGGACGTTCGCACTGCCGGTGCCGTATTCGGTCTCTCGCCCATTTCGCCGCGCGACACGCTCGTCGACCGATGAGGCGATGCATTTTCACCGGCCGGCAGAGCGGCCGCCGCAGGCACCCGCTCCGGCGGCCTGGCTTCTGCAAACCTGTTTACCGGCTGTTCTTCAAGTGCCTCGTCGACGCCGGCGCTGGCGTAGAAGGCCAGCAGCTCGGCGAGATCGGCTCGGCTAGTGTGGGGGGCGGCAGTCATGGTTTCACATTCGGCCGCGGAGCTTGAATTTGCAAGTTCAGCTCGACGGTATGCGCGGATCCTGCACCAGATAGAACGTCCAGCGCGGCGTGTAGTCGGTGATCAGGAAATAGAAGCTGGCGGTCTTCAGCGGGTCGATCTTGCCGTTCTTGAACAGCAGGCGGTCATACGGTTCGAAATTGCGGTCGAAATCGGCGTAGCTGCTCGACCAGATATTTTCGGGCGTTTTGTTGCGCTGGTCGAACGACAGGCCGTCGCCGAACACGCTCGGCTGGTCGAGGATCTCCTGGAGTTCGAACTGGAACTCGACCCAGGCTTGGCCGCTATTGTTGAGCACGTCGATGCGCATATACATCAGACCATTGGCGAAGTCTCCCGCCTTGCCGAACGGCTGGATCGGCCTTGTCGTGCGAATGGCCAGCGTTACCGGCGTCGCTGAATTCAGCTCTTCGGTGATGACCAGCGGATCCTCTTTCGTGCCGATGCCGGAAGCCCCGGTGATGCGGAAACCGCCGCGCTCGTCGGAAAAGGAATAGGCGCCGGTCGCCCAGACCAGTTGCTGCTCGGCACGGGCATCGAGGGCCGTCAGTGGCAGAAGCGCCAAGAGCGCCGCACGGCAAAACCGGCCGGGCGTGAAAAAAAAGCGCGTCGATGAAAAGCCAGCCGGCCCGAATATGCGCATGGCGGGAAGTATGGCCGATAAGCAAGCCGTCGAACAATTAAAAACATCAGTGCGACATATCTGTGCAAACGGAATAGGATTGAAGATTGATGCTCGTCACCGCGAATCTGTGCGGCAGGACGCGACTTTTTGATGAAATCGGTATTGTCACGTCCGCGCCGGTTTCCCGTCGCTATTTGATGCGCTATGCAGCGCGTGAGCCAGCAAGATGCCGGGAATAGCGAGCCAGTGAGGGATCGATGAGCGATATCGAACGCGAAAGCATGGAATTCGACGTGGTCATCGTCGGCGCCGGCCCGGCCGGCCTCGCCGCCGCGATCCGTCTCAAGCAGGTCAATCCCGAGCTTTCCGTCGTCGTGCTGGAAAAGGGCGGCGAAGTCGGCGCGCACATCCTGTCCGGCGCCGTCGTCGATCCGATCGGCATCGACCGGCTGCTGCCCGGCTGGCGCGAAGAGGAGGGTCATCCCTTCAGGACACCGGTCACCGACGACCATTTCCTGGTTCTCGGCCCCGCCGGTTCGTTCCGTCTGCCCAATATCCTGATGCCGCCGCTGATGAACAATCACGGCAATTATATCGTCTCGCTCGGCAATGTCTGCCGCTGGCTGGCGACCAAGGCCGAGGCGCTGGGCGTCGAGATCTATCCGGGCTTTGCCGCGGTCGGCCTGCTCTACAACGAGGCCGGTGCGGTCACCGGCGTCGTCACCGGCGACATGGGCGTCGAGAAGGACGGCACGCACGGTCCGGGCTTTGCGCCGGGCATGGCGCTGATGGGCAAATATGTCTTGATCGGCGAGGGCGCGCGCGGCTCGCTGGCCAAGCAACTGATCGCCAAATACCACCTTTCCGACGGTCGTGAGCCCGGAAAATACGGCATCGGCCTCAAGGAACTCTGGCAGATCAAACCGGAAAACCACCGGCCGGGCCTTGTCCAGCATTCCTTCGGCTGGCCGCTCGATTTGAAGACCGGCGGCGGCTCCTTCCTCTACCATCTCGAGGACAACCAGGTGGCAGTCGGCTTCGTCGTTCACCTGAACTACAAGAATCCCTATCTGTCGCCCTTTGACGAGTTTCAGCGCTTCAAGACCCATCCGGCGATCCGCGGCACCTTCGAGGGTGCCAAGCGGCTGGGCTATGGTGCCCGCGCCATCACCGAAGGCGGCTGGCAATCGGTGCCGAAACTGTCCTTCCCTGGCGGTGCGCTGATCGGCTGCGCAGCCGGCTTCGTCAACGTGCCGCGCATCAAGGGCTCGCACAATGCCGTGCTCTCCGGAATGCTGGCGGCCGAGCATGTCTGTGATGCGATAGCCGCCGGCCGCACCAATGACGAGCTGGCCTCCTACGAGGCCGCCTGGCGCGCCACCGATATCGGCAAGGACCTGAAGAAAGTGCGCAACGTCAAGCCGCTATGGTCGCGCTTCGGCACCATTGTCGGCGTCGGCCTTGGCGGCCTCGACATGTGGCTGAACACGCTGTTCGGCTTCTCGCCCTTCGGCACGATGAAGCACGGCAGGGCCGACTATGCGACGCTGGAACCGGCCGCCGCGCACCAGAAGATCGCCTACCCGAAGCCGGACGGGGTGCTGACCTTCGACCGGCTGTCGTCGGTGTTCCTGTCCAACACCAACCACGAGGAGAACGAGCCGGTGCATCTGCTCGTCGCCGACATGGACCTGCAGAAGCGCTCTGAGCATGACGTCTATGCGGGACCCTCGACGCGTTACTGCCCGGCCAGCGTCTACGAATGGGTCGACAAGGATGGCAATGCCGCCGCCGATCCTGCGGCCAAGGATGTGCGCTTCGTCATCAACGCGCAGAACTGCGTGCACTGCAAGACTTGCGATATCAAGGACCCGAACCAGAACATAAATTGGGTGCCGCCACAGGGCGGCGAGGGCCCGGTCTACCAGAACATGTAAGTCACAAGGTTTGCTCCGGACTAAACAAGATGAGGAGCAGCGCAACCGTAGGATTGTTGAATAAACCGCCTGCCTGTGTTTCCTTTCTGCGGCGACAGGGAGGAAGGAAAAATGCGCCTGGCAGTTCTGACGAGCGTTGTGGCGATCGGGGCATTGTGCGCCCCTGCAGCCTTGGCCGGCACTAAGGTGCTGGTCAAGACACGAACTTACAACATTGCCGGAACCACCGGCGCGGCCCTGATCGAGGCCATGGATCGCAGTGGGCCGAAGCACGGCTTCATGACCCACGCCATCGCGCAGACCGGCTACAGCGTCGATGATTGGACCTTCGACGCCCAACGGGAAAACGGCGTCTGCCGCCTGCGCCAGGCCAACGGGACGCTCAATCTCTTCTATACCTATCCCAAACTAGTCTCAGCCACGTCGCCTGCGCTGCAGAAGCGCTGGAAGCGGTTCTTCGCTGGCGTTCGCGCCCATGAAGAGACCCATGGCCGCATCGCCAGACAGATGATGCGGGCCACCGAAAAGTCGCTTCGAGGGCTGACAGTCGGTGATGACCCGCACTGTTTCGAGGCACGTCGCGAGGCAAAGCGCCGGATCAATGCCATCTATGCCGAATACGAGGCAAAGCAGATCGCCTTCGATGCGCACGAGCATCGCGACGGCGGCCCTGTCGAGCACCTCATCCGCGCTTTTGTGGGCCAGTAATAAGCCAGGTCGAGATTGGACTGCGGATTTTCAGCTTCGCGTCCCGCCAGGCAGCGCCGCAAGCGCGGTCGCCGTCTGGTGCTCGTCGAGCGGCTTTTGTTCATCCGACCGAAGCGAAAACTCCACCAGCACCGGCAGATGGTCTGAGCCGGTGTCCTCAAGGGTCGACGCCGAATGGATAACAATGGCGCCCTTGCTGAAGACCTGGTCGATCGGCAGTCCGGCGAAGCGCAGGAAATCCGGCAGCCTTCTGTAGAGCCAGGTCGGCCCGACCGACGGCATTACAGTCAGCTTGCCAAGCGATGCGACGCGCCGGACGGCGGCGCTCCATGGCGCTGCGTTGCAGTCGCCTGCCAGGATCGACATCTCGCCAAGCGAGGCGATTTCGTCAGACAACCCTCCAATCTGCCGTGATTGGTTGTGCGGCCATGGCCAGGTGAGGTGGATGGCGGCGACATCGACGTCGGTTCCGCCGAAATCGACCGTGGCGATCGCCATCGCGCCGCGGCTGTCGCAGTGCGGCTCCGCGCCTATGGCAAACGGTCGTCTGGACAGCAGCGCAACGCCGAACACGCCATTGGGATATGGGCAGAGGATCCGGTAGGGATAGGTGCCGGATAGCAGCCCAAGCTTTGCCTTCCACATCTCGGACACCTCGTCGAGGGTGATAACATCAGGCTGGGTCCGGCCGATCAGCGACAGCACCTTCTCAGGCGTTGGATTGTTGAACCTGAGGTTCATCTGCAGCAGGCGGTAGACTGGCTCGTCACCGGCTTTGGCTTCGTAGGCGGCCTGCACCTGCCATAGCCGCGAAAGCGGCAAGGCATTCGACGTGGTGGCAAAGGAGGCTATCGCAAACAGCAATGCGGCCGCGGCCTGCAGGCGAAACGAGGTGGCGAGCAGCGGCAGCGCGCAAAGCGCCATCAGCACCGAAAAATGGACGCGGAAATGAGCAAAGGAATCGAGGGCCGGATGCAGCGATCCGAAGAACCCGGCCACCAGCGCGGCCGAGAGTGCAAGCATTGCGACGAATGCCAGCGCAACCGTCATGTCCCGAACACGTGCCATCGCTTTGTCTATCGGCAGAAGTGCGGCTCAATCAAGATGACGAAATGTCCTGACCTGGACCGACACATGCGATTCGGCATTTACTGGAAGGCAGTTTCCGAAAAGCTCCTGAGTTTGCGCGAATGCAGTCGGTCCATCGGCATTTCAGCCAGCTTCTCCATCGCCCTGATGCCGATGGTCAGGTGCTGCGCTACTTGCCGCTTGTAGAACTCGGTCGCCATGCCCGGCAACTTCAATTCGCCATGCAGCGGCTTGTCGGATACGCAAAGCAGCGTGCCATAGGGCACCCGGAAGCGGAAGCCGTTGGCGGCGATCGTCGCCGATTCCATGTCGAGCGCGATCGCCCGCGACTGCGACAGCCGCTGGACCGGCCCGCGCTGGTCGCGCAGCTCCCAATTGCGGTTGTCGATAGTGGCGACGGTGCCAGTGCGCATGATGCGCTTGAGATCATATCCGGAAAGCCCGGTGACCTCGGCGACCGCTTCCTGCAGAGCCACCTGGATTTCGGCTAGCGGCGGGATCGGCACCCAGACCGGAAGATCGTCGTCGAGGACATGGTCTTCTCGTACATAGGCATGGGCCAGCACATAATCCCCGAGCGCCTGCGTGTTGCGCAGGCCGGCGCAATGGCCGAGCATCACCCAGGCATGCGGCCGGAGCACCGCAATATGGTCGGTGATCGTCTTGGCGTTGGAAGGCCCAACGCCGATATTGACCATGGTGATGCCGCCATGATTCGGCTTCTTCAGATGATAGGCCGGCATCTGCGGCAGGCGAGGCGGCGCAGCACCCTCACCGGGCGCGCCGTCCCCTGCTTTGGTCACGATGTTGCCCGGCTCGACGAACTCGACATATCCATCACCGCCATTGGCCATCAATTCGCGTGCACGGGCGACGAATTCGTCGATGTAGAATTGGTAGTTGGTGAACAGCACGAAGTTCTGGAAATGCTGGGGACTGGTCGCCGTATAATGCGACATCCGGTGCAGCGAATAATCGATGCGTTGCGCGGTGAACGGCGCCAGCGGCCGTGCCTCGCCCAATGCCACTTCGAACGTGCCGTTGGCGATCTGGTCGTCGGTGCCGTCGAGATCCGGCACGTCGAACAGGTCACGGATCGGCCGTTTGATGCGCTCGGCAGCAGTCCCGTCGACATGCGTGCCTTCGAGGAAGGCGAAATGCAGCGGGATGGGAGTGGTCGATTCCGAAACCGTGACGGGAACGCCGTGGTTGCGCATGATCAGCCGAAGCTGTTCGGTGAGGTAGCTTTCGAAAAGAGCAGGCTGGGTGACGGTGGTTGAGAAATGCCCTGGCGTCGGCATGTGGCCATAGGCCTGCCGCGAGTCGATTTGCGTGAAGGAACTCGTGGTGACGCCGATCTCCGGATAGAAAGCCCGGTAGCGTTTGTTGTTGTCGCCGCCCGCGGCGAGCGCGGTAAATGAATCGCGCAGGAACTTGGTGTTGCGGTCGTAAAGCACCTGTAGGGCGGCGACCGCCTTCTTGGCGTCGTTGAAGCTCTGCCGGCCAAACGGCTCCGGCGTGACCACCGATTCAATGGCTTGGGGATAGATTCGCTTTTCCATGACCCAATATAGAGAGTTGGACGCGCGGTTGGGAGGGGGTAAGGCGGCCCCAATACGCGCTGTCGGCGTTTTTCGGTCTGCTAACCGCGCTGCAGGCTAACCAGCAGCACAAAGCCGAGGCCTGACTTCCTCAACGCAGGCGCCTCGATCGTCGAGCCGGCATTGGTGCGCATCGTCGGCACGGCCAGTACCGGTACCGAAAGAACAGTCAGGATGAGCGCCGCGCGCGGCAGCAGCCGAAGCGTCTTGAGGGTGTTGGCGGCGAGGCGGTTCATTGGCGTTTTGCTTTTCTCTAAAGGTTCAGCTCTTTGTCGTTTCAGTGGTGAAGATGGTTCAAGCAACCGAGTCGGCAGGAACTGGCGACGTCCCAGGAGCGGGACGGCCGGCCGGCTTCGGCGACAAGGACGGCGAACAACATGCCGAACAGACTCATCAGCAGGCAGACGATGGTGAAGCGGCGGGCAAGCATTGCGCGGTGTCTCCTTCAACACGCATGACAATGCCTTGCCCCGGCTGAACCGGCTCTGATCCCGGCGTTCATCTGCGGTTCAAAAATGGTTGATGATCTCTGGGAGGGTCCGCTGTGAGTGCAGCGACCCATGGCGACACCATGGCTGCGAGACCGATAACATGAAAACGGGGCCGACTGGCCCCGCTCACCCCGGCAGGAAGGGCACGATCAGAGCTTGTGCCAGGTCTGGCTCTTGCAGATCAGCCCGCCGAGCACGCAGCCGCTCATCTTGAGAGAACTGCCGGAAAGCGAAGCCTTGCCCGAATACGTCTTGTCGGTTTCCGGGTCGGTTATGGTGCCGGCATATTTGTTGTCGCCGGCAACCTTCAGTGAACCGATGTTCTTGCCGGCAAATTTGCCGGATTTGAGCGTAATCGAAAATGCCCCGCCGCCACCCGAAATGGCGGCAGTCGATCCGGCTTGCGTTTTCCAATTGCCTTCGATCGGATCGGCCCACGCCGCGCCGGTCATCATTATTGCGGCCGCGAGGGCCAGGCTCACTTGTCGAAACATGTCTTTCCTCCCTCAGGTAAGTCCAATCGGGCTCCGTCCCGGGTGTCTGCCCCTTACGCAAACGTAAGCTAGTCCAGCTCCCGGAAAAACAAAAGCGGTGCCGCGACGGAAGGGTTGCGGGTTTTTGCCCGCTCCCGAACGGCCGCGCCGGCGAAAAATGAAACGGGCCGCACACGTCTTTGTCTTCTGTGGTTAGCGGAGTCTTGATCCGCGCCTCGCAAGTTTTCTTCAAATCTTGTGCAAACCGGCGCGATTGCTGGCTTTGTATCCTTAACGAATTTTCGCGTTTACCTCTTGTTTTAGCTTTGTTTTCCTCAAATTAAGCACGCCATTTAACGACGGATTCAAGCCTCCGGGGCATTCTCGAAAGCATCGAAAGAGCGGCCGCCCCCGACGGTAATCAAGGACACCGAGGGACAGACGGAGACAGCTCTCGGGAGCCAGAACAGGGGATTTGAAATGGCACGTTTTGAAATGCTTGAAGCCGGCTTCGGCGCCATGGGGGCAACTGCCCAGGCCGATATTCTTTTCGAGTTGGGCATGATGTATGCGACTGGCCGCGATTGCGAGACCGATGTCGTCGCCGCCCACAAATGGTTCAACATCGCCGCGATCAAGGGTTCGGCCCGCGCCGCGGAACTGCGCGCCGAATTGTCCGCCGCCATGTCGAAGGTCGAGATCGCCAAGGCGCTGCGCGAAGCTCGCGAATGGATGACGATGCACTGAATTCGCCGGCATCGACTTCACAAGGATACTGACCTCACGACAGGGACGCTTCGGGTCAAGGCCGCGCAGAGGGCCGGGCCCGGAAAAATCAAGGCCGCGCAAGACGGCCGGGCCAACAAGATCAAGAACACGGCGGACGAGCCGCGCCATAAACCGTTCAAACAGGGAAGGCGAGCAGATCCCGGTGGTGATACCTCGGGAAGCTCGATGAGAAAAGCTGCGACCGGCCGGAACAAGGCTGGCGCGGCTTTGTCTTTGGGACAGCATATTACAGGCCCAATCGAGCGCCGACGATGCGTCTAGACAGCTCCGGTGAAGGATGAAATTCTCTCGCCATTCTGGAAGAGGCGCGGCCGGGATGGTCGCGCGAGAGTGGAGGAGTTGTGTCACCATGAAGAAATTCAGTATTTTCAGCGCAGCCATATTTGGCCTGATGATGACCGCGCCGGTCGCCTTCGCCGATGACATCACCTTTTCGGTGGTCGGACCGATGACCGGTCAGCTTGCCAACATCGGCGATCAGTTTAAGCAAGGCGCGCAAGCCGCCGCCGACGCGATCAACGCGGCGGGCGGCGTCGACGGCCGCCAGATCAAGCTCGACATCGAGGATGACCAGTGCGATCCGAAGCAGGCGGTTTCGGTCGCCAACCGCATCATCGCCAACGGCGTCAAGTTCATCGATGGCCACGCCTGCTCGGGCTCCAGCATTCCGGCCTCCGCTGTCTACGCCGAAGCCGGTGCGCTGATGATGAGTCCGGCTTCCTCGAACCCGGTGTTGACCGACGCAGCGGCGAAAGCCGGCTGGCCGACGATCATGCGCCTCTATACGCGCGACGATGCGCAGGGCGCTTTCATCGGTCCCTGGATCGCCAAGAAATATGCCGGCAAGAAAGTCGTCATCCTGCACGACAAGAGCGCCTATGGGCAGGGCGTGGCCGATGCCGTGAAGGCAACGATGAACCAGAACGGTCTCAATGAAATCCTCTACGAGGGCATCAACGCTGGCGAGAAGGACTATTCCGCTCTTGTTACCAAGCTCAAGGAGCTGAAAGCCGACGTCGTCTATTTCGGCGGCTATCACCCCGAAGCCGGCCTGATCCTGCGCCAGTCGGCGGAGCAGAACCTCAAGTTCCAGTTGATCATGCCGGACTCGATCGCTTCGCCGGAATTCTGGCAGGTTGCCGGTCCGGCCGGCGAAGGCACCATGTTCGTCTTCCCATCGAATCCGCAGGCGAAGCCCGAAGCCAAGGAGGCCATCGCCAAGATCAAGGCCGGCGGCTTCGTGCCTGAGGGCTTCACGCTGTTTTCCTATGCGGTGATCCAGGCCTTCGCCGAAGGCATCAAACGCGCCGGCAGCGACGATCCGGCAAAAGTCGCCGAAGCGTTAAAGAACGGCCAGCCGATCAGCACGGTTGTCGGCTCGGTCACCTTCGACGAGAAGGGCGACCTCAAGAACGCGAGCTACGACATCAACCAGTGGCATGACGGCAAATACGCGCCGATCCAACCGTGATGGCCGCGGCGCCGCAAGACGCGCTGCTGTAATCGAACATGGCCGGGGGTCAAACCCGGCCACATTTTTTTTGGCGACGCCTTTGTCACGCGTTCGAGATCACTTCGTGGATAGGGAAACAGCAGTCAACTGAGGTTCCTCGACAAAGCGAACCAGCACGGTGCCGTCGGTTACCTGCGCGCCTTCGGCAGCAATCTCGGCGATAACCCCGTCATGGGGCGCGGCAATGGTGTGCTCCATCTTCATCGCCTCCAGGATCAGCAGCGGCTGGCCCTTGATCACGGACTCGCCTTTGCCTGCACGCACCAATTTGACCAGGCCGGGCATTGGAGCGCGCAGGCTGACGGAAGCGGCGGCGGCTTCGTCGGCTCGGGCCAGCGGATCCGGCACGGCAAAACCGTAGCCGATGGCGCCATCGAAGACCGTGACGTGGCCCGGCCAGCGGGCGAGGCGAGGCGCCGCGCGGAGATCCCGCGAATTGACGCTGTCATAGGGCGCATCCAGCGCCACCTCGAACCGCCCGTCCGGCCGCACCGACACGCGCGCGCCGATCTCCTGCTCGCCAAACTTCAGCAGGGTGCTCCGCGCTACAGCGTGGAAATGCGCATAGCCGGCCAGTGACGACCAGGGATCGTCCGAGGACGGCAAGTCGCGCGCACCGGACGCGGCAAGTGCCGCGGCGGCAATCGTCTCACCGCTCGGCGGCGGAACCGCCGTCAACGCCTGCAGATGCCTGGCGATCAGGCCGGTATCTACATCGCCCGCCGCAAAATCCGCATCAGCGGCCAGCGCGGCAAGAAAGCCAGTGTTGACTGTTGAGCCGGCGATTTCTGTCTGCGACAGCGCCGCGCCAAGCGCTGTGAGCGCCGCCCGTCTGTCCCTGCCATGAATGATCAGCTTGGCGATCATCGGGTCGTAAAACGGCGAAATCGCATCGCCGGCGCGCACACCGGTTTCGATGCGCATGGTCGCACCCTCCGGTGCCGGCTGCGGAAATTTCAAATGGTGCAAGGTGCCGGTCGCCGGCAAAAACCCTCTTGCCGCGTCCTCGGCATAGATGCGCGCCTCGAAGGCGTGGCCGGAGAGCGCGATCTCGCTCTGCGTCTTCGGCAGTTTTTCGCCGGCGGCTACCCGCAACTGCCACTCGACCAGGTCGATGCCGGTAACCATTTCGGTGACGGGGTGCTCGACCTGCAGACGGGTGTTCATTTCCATGAACCAGAAACGGTCGGCCTTCAGACCTTGCGAGGCATCGACGATGAACTCGATGGTACCGGCGCCGGAATAGTGGATTGCCTTGGCGGCTTTCACCGCCGCCTCCGTCATCGCCTTGCGCAGTGCCGGCGTCATGCCGGGGGCAGGCGCCTCCTCGATCACCTTCTGGTGGCGGCGCTGCGCCGAGCAGTCGCGTTCGTGAAGATGCACGGCGTTGCCGAAATTGTCACCAAACACCTGCACTTCGATGTGGCGCGGCTTGTCGACATATTTTTCCACCAAGACGCGGTCGTCACCGAACGCGGCTTTCGCCTCGCGCCGCGCGCCCGACAGTGCTTCCGAAAAATCATCGGGATGCTCGACGCGCCGCATGCCTTTGCCGCCGCCGCCGGCGCGCGCCTTGATCAGTACGGGGTAGCCTATCTCGCGCGCCTTGGAGGCGAGCAACACGATCTCCTGCGCTTCGCCATGATAGCCCGGAACGACAGGCACGCCGGCCTTTTCCATCAGCCGCTTGGCCGCGTCCTTCAGTCCCATGGCACGGATCGAGGCCGCCGACGGCCCAATGAAGATCAGCCCCGCCGCGACCACCTGGTCGACGAAATCGGGGTTTTCCGACAGAAAGCCGTAGCCCGGATGGATGGCCTCGGCACCTGTGGCCAAGGCCGCCGCGATGATCTTGTCGCCGCGCAGATAGCTTTCGTTGGCGGGAGAGGCGCCGATATGCACCGCTTCGTCGGCCATTTCGACATGCAGGGCGTGAGCGTCGGCGTCGGAATAGACGGCGATGCTGCGCACACCCATCCTGCGTGCCGAGCGGATCACCCGGCAGGCGATCTCGCCACGGTTGGCGATCAGGATCTTGGCGAACATCGGGCCTCCACAGGCAGAGCTGCCGCCAACGGCGCGAATTCTCGTCACGCGAACTGCGGCAATGCCCTGCTTTGTAGTCTGGCGCTCAAAGGATAGGCAAGCGAGGCCTGCCTACTTTGAGGCCGCGATTTCGCAAGCTCCCCCGGTCGTGACCCTGTAACGGTCGCGGGTGACCTGGCAGGATTTCATCGCCATATCCTCGGCAGCCTTTTGCGAGGGCGCATTCAAGCGCGAGCCGCACAGGATGTACAACGAACGCACCCGGGAATACGGAGTGGTCGCATAAGCTGAATGGCCGCTGGCCGCCACATAGGCCTTATATGCCTTGGTGCATGGCCGATCCGCGGTCGCCGGAAAATACGGGTAGAAGCGGACGTCGCCCTTGCTTCCAGCCAGCGATTCCGCCGCGCCGACATTGGGGCTCGAAATTAGAAGCAACCCGGTTATTAGCGAGAAGACTGCTTGTTTAACGCTTATAGATTTCATTTTCCCACCCATTGAATACGTCGAAGGCCGACGAGTGTCGGTCTATTTGGAGGCAGCTATGGCGCAGGCCCCTGCAGTCGTGACCTTGTACTTGCTGCGCGCGGACTGGCAGGATTTCAACGCCAGCGCCTCCGCAGCCTTCTGGGATGTTGCATTCAGATAAGCACCGCAAATAGTGAATTCGGTTGCCCAGTTGAATGGCGTCATCGCATAGGCCGAGTGACCGCCAGCCGCCACATAGTCCTTGTAATTCTTGCCGCAGCCTCCGATTGTACCCGGTGCAAAATAGACCGGAAAACGGCTGTCGCCCTTGCTTCCCGCCAGCGATTCGGCGGCGCCGACATTCGGTGCAGAGGCCACAAGCAGTGCAAGTACCGACATGGTGGCTCGCTTGATTGATAAAGATTTCATTGCCAAACCCATTTGAACCCCAAACACTGAAATATATTCGCCTACTTGGAGGCAGCGATTTCGCAGCCGCCGCCTGTTGTAACTCTGTAACTGTTGCGGGCGGCCTGACAGGATTTCAACGCCAATTCTTCGGCAGCTTGCTGTGACGGTGCATTCAAGCGCGAGCCGCAGATGATGTACAGAAAACGCACCCGGGAATACGGAGTGGTTGCATAGGCTGAATGGCCGCCGGCCGCTACATAGGCCTTGTAGGCCCTGGTACACGGATCCTTCGGGCTCTGCGGCAAATAGGGATAGAAACGGGTCTCGCCCTTGCTTCCCGCCAGCGACTCCGCTGCGCCGATGCCAGGCGTCGCTAATATAAGCAACGCCGCAAGTATATGCGCAGTTGTTCTCTGAAAAACCTGCCGCCTCATCTTCGCCCAATCCCCATTGGTATTTGCGATGATCAATAGCCGTGATTCTTTCGTCTGGCCAGATCGAGAAGCAAAAAATAGTCTGGAGATGTGGTGGGGTTGTCTCCCGCGCAGGGTCACACCCTGCCGAGTGCAGCAACGACCCGCTGATACAATTCGGCCGTCGGCTCGTCGAAGCAGCAGAAAATGACGGTTTCCGGAACGATGTTCTGGCCGATGAAGGCGCTCACGGTCCCGACAGCAATTTGCGTCGCCTGATCCTTCGGATAGCGGTAGGCCCCGGTCGAGATCGCAGGAAACGCCACCGTCCGGCAGTCCTTTGCGGCGGCGATTTCGAGCGACCGGCGATAGCAGGAGGCGAGCAGTTCGGCTTCTCCTTTGCTGCCACCTTGCCAGACCGGCCCGACCGTATGAATGACGTAGCGCGCGGGCAGCCTGTAGCCCTTGGTGATTTTTGCGTCTCCGACCTTGCAGCCATGCAAGGTCCGGCATTCTGCCACAAGCTCGGGGCCGGCCGCGCGGTGGATAGCGCCGTCGACGCCGCCGCCTCCGAGAAGAGAGGTATTGGCGGCGTTGACGATGGCATCGACCGCCAGCTTCGTGATGTCGCCGGTTTGAATGCGAATCCTCTGGCCGATTTCGCTCATCTCACATCCTGAACACGCCGAATTTTGTCTCCTCGATCTCGGCGTTGAGCGCGGCCGAAAGGCTGAGCGCCAGCACCTCGCGGGTCTTGGCCGGGTCGATGATGCCGTCGTCCCAGAGCCTTGCCGACGAATAGAGCGGGTGTCCCTCGTGCTCGTACTTCATCAGGATCGGCTTCTTGAATTTCGCTTCCTCCTCAGCGCTCCATTCCCCGCCCTTGCGCTCGATGCCTTCGCGCTTGACCACGGCCAGCACCGTTGCCGCCTGCTCGCCGCCCATCACCGAAATGCGGGCATTCGGCCACATCCACAGGAAGCGTGGCGAATAGGCGCGTCCGCACATGCCGTAATTGCCGGCGCCGAACGAGCCGCCGATGATCACGGTCACCTTCGGCACCTTGGCCGTTGCGACCGCCATGACCAGCTTGGCGCCGTCCTTGGCGATGCCGCCGGCCTCGTATTTTCGCCCGACCATGAAGCCGGTGATGTTCTGCAGGAAAATCAGCGGGATCTTGCGCTGGCAGCACAGCTCGATGAAGTGCGCGCCCTTCAGCGCGCTTTCCGAAAACAGCACGCCATTGTTGGCGACGATGCCGACCGGCATGCCGCTGAGATGGGCGAAACCGGTGACCAGCGTGGTGCCATAATTCTGCTTGAACTCATCGAACTCGGAACCGTCGACGGTGCGGGCGATTACCTCGCGCACGTCGTAGGGCTGGCGCAGATCCGTCGGCACGATGCCGTAGAGTTCATGTGGATCGTGAAGCGGCGGAATCGATTTCTGTAAGGCAACGCTTACAGTCTTGTTCCGATTCAGGTTTTTGACGATACGCCGGCATATGGCCAGCGCATGCTCGTCGTCGAGCGCATAGTGGTCGGCAACGCCGGAAAGCCTTGTGTGCACGTCGGCGCCACCGAGGTCCTCGGCGGTGACGTCCTCGCCGGTGGCCGCCTTCACCAGCGGCGGCCCGCCGAGAAAGATGGTCGCCTGGTTGCGCACCATGATTGTCTCATCCGACATCGCAGGCACATAGGCGCCGCCCGCCGTGCACGAGCCCATGACGCAGGCGATCTGCGGAATGCCGGCGGCCGACATGTTGGCCTGGTTGTAGAAGATGCGGCCGAAATGATCGCGGTCGGGAAACACCTCGTCCTGGTTGGGCAGATTGGCGCCACCGCTGTCGACCAGATAGACGCAAGGCAGATTGTTCTGGAATGCGATCTCCTGTGCACGCAGATGCTTCTTCACCGTCAGCGGATAATAGGTGCCGCCCTTCACCGTGGCGTCGTTGACGACGACCATCACTTCGGTGCCTTCGACGCGGCCGATGCCGGCGATGAGGCCGGCCGAAGGGATGTCCTCGCCATACATCGACCATGCCGCGAACTGGCCGATTTCGAGGAAGGGCGAGCCTGTGTCGAGCAATTGGGCTAGGCGTTGCCGCGGCAGGAGCTTGCCGCGGGAGACGTGCCGCTCACGCGCCTCTTCCGAGCCACCGCGCTCGATGGCGGCGGCTTTTTCAGCAATATCGGCGACCAGCGCCCGCATGCGCTCGGCATTGCCGCGGAAAATATCGGAGGCGGGCGACATCTGCGAGGTGAGGGGGGCCATGGCGCTACCGGATCAGCTCGATCTTGCAGCCGACATCGAGGTCGCCCCAATCGCGATCAGCGGTGACGGCAATGGCATTCTCGCGAATTGCCAGCGCCAGGCAAGCCCGATCGCCCAGCGACAAGCCGCGATGCCGCGTCAATTGGCGAAGCTGCCCGGCGGCGATGCCCATCGCGTCGTCGAAAACGGCGATCGGCATGCCGAGACTGGCGAGGTCGTCCGCGGCCTGTTCCATGCTGCGTCCCTTGTCGATCAGCTTGGCGATGATTTCGGCCGCATTGACTGAACTGCATTGTGCGTCCGGCGCGAACCCCAAAGCATTGTCGGTGCCTTTCTCGTTGAGCAGGATTGCGAGCGCCGCCGAACTGTCCATGACGTAGGGCTTCATTTCGTCCGCTTTCCCGTCGTCCCTTCGGCGTGAAGCCGGTCGAGACGCTTGTCGCTTCGACGCTGCTCTTCCCGACGCTCCTTCAGAAATTCGTCGACGATGCTTTCACCGGGCTGTTTCAGCGCCGACAATTCGGCCTGGACGCGTCGCAGATTCTGCAGCCACGATCTTACCCGCAGCTCGCCGTTCTCGACATGCAGGATCATGTCCTCGCCAGGCTTCACGCCCATCTCCTCGCGCATCGCGGCAGGAATGACGAAGCGCCCGCCCTCGCCAAGCTTGACACGCTCGCGTTTCGCCGGAGCACGAAGCTGTGGTTGGCGAGCACCGGCATCGAACCGTGCTTGCGGATCTTCGTCAAATCCGGACCTTCCCGTTCTGCCCGCCATGGTCCGCCTCGCCTGGATTGTGGCACATTACCCGAAGTATGCCACATCGTGCGGCTTCTGGCAAAAGCTCAAAAGAATGCCATTAGGCGCTCTCGGACATGATTTCTCGTCCGATCAGCCAGCGACGGATTTCGCTGGTGCCGGCGCCGATCTCGTAGAGCTTGGCGTCGCGCAAAAGCCGGCCGGTCGGGTAGTCGTTGATGTAGCCGTTGCCGCCCAAAAGCTGGATGGCGTCGAGCGCCATCAGCGTTGCCTTTTCGGCGGCGAAGAGAATACAGCCGGCAGCATCCTTGCGGGCCGTCTCACCGCGATCGCAGGCGGCGGCTACGGCATAGACGTAGGCGCGCGCCGCGTTCATCGTCGCATACATGTCGGCGAGCTTGCCTTGCACCAGCTGGAATTCGCCGATCGGCTGGCCGAACTGCCTGCGTTCATGCACGTAAGGGATCGCCACGTCGAGGCACGCTGCCATCAGCCCGACCGGCCCGCCGGCCAGCACGGCGCGTTCGTAGTCGAGGCCCGACATCAGCACCTCGACGCCGCGCCCTTCCTCGTGCAGCACATTGTCGAACGGCACTTCGACATCCTCGAACACCAGCTCGCCGGTGTTCGAGCCGCGCATGCCGAGCTTGTCGAGCTTTTGCGCCACGGAAAAACCGGCAAAGGCTTTTTCGACGATGAAAGCGGTGATGCCGCGCGAATTGAGTTCCGGATCGGTCTTGGCGTAGACGACCAGCGTCTCGGCGTCCGGCCCGTTGGTGATCCACATTTTGGTGCCGTTGAGCACATACCGATCGTTGCGCTTTTCGGCGCGCAGGCGAAGCGACACCACATCAGAGCCGGCACCCGATTCCGACATCGCCAGTGCGCCGACCTTTTCGCCGCTGCAGAGCGATGGCAGATACTTTTCCTTCTGCGCCTGCGTTGCCCAGCGGTTGATCTGGTTGACGCAGAGGTTGGAATGGGCGCCGTAGGAGAGGCCGACCGAGGCCGAGGCGCGCGAAATCTCCTCCATCGCCACGACATGGGCGAGGTAGCCCATGCCGCTGCCGCCGAAATCGGGATCGGCGGTAATGCCGAGCAGGCCGAGCCCGCCGAGCTCCGCCCACAGATGTGCCGGGAATTCGTTCGAGCGGTCGATCTCGGCGGCGATCGGTGCGATCTTTTCCTGGGCGAAGCGCCGCACCAGGTCGCGCAGTGCCTCAATGTCTTCGTCAAGCCCGAAGTTGAGCGTATGCGTGTACATGCCGTTCCTCCCGGCGCACGATCCCGAAATCGGGATCATGCGCGAAATCAAGTTGCTAGAGCGTCCTTTGCGCGCCCAAATAGAGGCGCGGCGTCGTAGCTCGTTGACGCGCCATCGCTCTTTGCTCCAACAAGGCGCATTGTCATTGCTAGATATGTAGCGGTGACTTCGGCGATCGACAGCCGTTCGCCCGGCCGGAACCAGACGATGACGCCGGTCATCATCTGGATCAGCGCCATGGCGGTGAGCCCGGTGTCTTCGATGCTGAATAACCCCGCTTCGACGCCGTCGCGCAGGATGGCGCGCAGCTCCTTCTCGTAGGCCGTGCGCATGCGCAGGATCTGCGTGAGTTTTTCATGCGACAGGCTGCGCAGCTCCATGTTCGAGACATGGGTGGAGTGGCGGCGTTCGATATGGAAAGCGATGTGGTTTTCGACATAAGCGGCAAGCCGCGCTGCTGGATCGGCGCCGACAGGGCGTGTTGCGCGCCACGCCTCGATCAAGCCTTCCATATGCTCACGCATCAGCATGAACAGAAGGTCCTGCTTGGTCGGGAAGTAGCGGTACAGCGCCGCAGCCTGGACACCGACCTCGGCCGCCAGCTGGCGCATCGACATCGCCTCGTAGCCGAGACGCGCAATCAGGCTGACTGCCGCCTCGCGGACCGCAGCTTCGGTCTTCTCTCCGTCGGAACCGGTCGTACGCGCCATGACAAGCCGCCTTTTCGCGGAAAATAAAACAAACGTTCAATTAATTCAAGAGGCGCGTCCGGGCAGGGCAATGGCTTCAGATTTGCTCTATCTGCACCCTCGAGAACTTTGTGCGATGGAAGCGAATGAGCAGGACCATGCCTTGCTAGGCAACAATCCTGAAATCGGCCGACATGTCGCGAGCCTCGATCTCCTCGACATCGACCTTCGAAACCGCTGCCCCTGGGGGCCCTTGCCGAAGCCGTTCGATCATTGCCAAGACCGCCGCATCGGTCCCTGCAATCAAGGCTGTCACCGAGCCGTCAACTTCGTTGCGCACCCACCCGGCAAGGCCAAGCGCCGACGCCTCGCGCCGCGCCCAGACCCGGTAGCTGACGCCTTGCACCTTGCCGTAAATGCGTACCTGCACAGTCCGGTCGGTCATCACGCTCTCCATCCTCTGAGTCGAGTCTGGCGCATCGCCGTGCAAATTCAACCGCGTTGCCGCCGGTCAGCCACATAGGGCGAAGGCTCTTCAGTTCCCCCGCGCTGCCGCCAGCGCGCCAGGCAGTTCCTCGGCAAAGATGTCGAGCTCGTGGTCGAGGCCGACACTGACCCGGATGCAGCGGTCGAGAACCGGCACCATCGGCTTGCGGATGAAGACGTCGCGTGACAACAGCGCCTGCAGCACTTTCAGTGCGAAAGCGCCGTCGCGGCCGCAGTCTATGGTGACGAAATTGGTCGCCGAAGCCAGCGGCTTCAGCCCGCTCGCTTCGGCTATTGCGGCAATGCGTCGACGGCCGGCGGCGACCCGCGCCACCACGCTCTCCAGCCAGGCCTGATCGGCAAGCGCCTCGACACCGGCGATCTGCGCCATGCGGCTGACGCCATAGTGGTTGCGGATCTTCTCGAAGTCCCGAATCACCTGGGCCTCGGCCACCGCATAGCCGCAGCGTATGCCGGCCAGCCCATAGGCCTTGGAGAAGGTGCGCATGCGGATGACGTTCGGCCGCGCCATATCGATCGGTGGCGGCGCTGAGGCTGGCCCTAATTCGCCATAGGCTTCGTCGAGTACCAGCATCGTGGTCTCCGGCAAGGCTTCGATGAAGCGGCTGAGCTCGGCGGCTTCCCACCAACTGCCCATCGGATTGTCCGGATTGGACAGGTAGACCAGTGGCGCCTTTTCCCTGGCGACTGCCGCCAGCAGGCCGTCGAGGTTTTCCCGATCGTTCTCGTAGGGCACTGCGACCAGCCGGCCGCCGACGCCGGCAACATGAAAGTTGAAGGTCGGATAGGCGCCGCGCGAGGTCACCACCGCATCGCCCGGCGCCACATACATGCGCGCAACCAGGCTGAGCAGCCCGTCTATGCCTTCGCCGACGCCGACGTTTTCGGCGCCGACACCGAGATGCCGGGCCACGGCTACCTTCAAATCGTGATTGTCAGGGTCGCAGTACATCCACATGTCGCCGGCAATCTCGGCCATGCGGGCAACGACGCGCGGCGAAGGGCCAAAGCTGCTCTCATTGGCGCCGATGCGGGCGCGAAAGGCGCGGCCGCGATCACGCTCCTGCGCCTCAGGGCCGACAAACGGCACTGTAGAAGGAAGCGCGGCGATAAGTGGCGTAAGGGGAGGGCGCATGGCAAAGGCTCGTTCGAAAAGGGGCCTTCTTGCTAGCCTGCTGGCTGGGCCTGCGCAAGTTCCAGGGCCAGCGGCAACGGTCAGGCTGGATTCTACCGGATCATTTTGCTAGCGAGACATGATGAGCAACCGACTGCCGCCCGCTTGGTCCAAGCACATAAAGTCCCGCCCGGCACCGAAAGTGCAGCCGCCGAAGGCGAAACCGCCGTCGCGCGCGCAAGCCGACGATGCGCTGCTGCGACAGGCGCTCGAACTCCAGCAAGCCAAACGACTCCCGGAGGCGGAGGAATTATGCCATCGCGTTCTCGCCCGGACGCCCAACCACCCGCTTTCCCTATACATCCTGGGCACGTTGGGGTTGGGTGTCGACGATGAGTTGGCTCTCAAATATTTTGCGCGGGCAGCAAGCCAGGCGCCTCAAAATCCTTATTTCCACCTCAGCCTGGGAGAGATCGGTCTGAAGCTCGGCGACAGCTTGCTTGCGATCAAACACCTGCAGCGCGCCTGTGAATTGAAGCCCGATCTGGTGGAAGCGCTTTGCGGGCTGGCGCGTGCCTACGTCAACTTCGACAAGGCCGAGATGGCTTTGCCCCTTTACGAGAAGGCGCTAAAGATCAACAGCGATCATCCCATGGTCCGGATTGGTCTGGCTGGTGCGCTCACCAGCGTCGGTCGCATGGACGAAGCCGGAGCGTATCTGAAGCAGGCAATCGAACGTCGCGTCGATGTTGGAGAGGCCTACAATAGCCTGGTCGACACGCGCAAGTTCACCGAAAAACCTGCCGAGCTCGACTTTATCCTGAGCGAACTCTCCAATCCCAAGCTTGACCCGGATGTTGCATCGCAGCTCCATCACGCCGCAGGCAAAGTGCTGAACGATCTTCAGCGTTATGAAGAGGCGATGGATCACTTCCAGAAGGCAAAAAAGGCCGCTGGCCATGGTTTCGATCTGGAGTCCTTCCGGCGCAGCATCGATTCCATGATCGAGATATTCAGCCCGTCACTGTTGGAAGCCAAGGCTGGCCACGGCAGTCCGTCCGAAGTGCCTGTGTTTGTGCTGGGCATGCCCCGGTCGGGGACGACGCTGACGGAGCAAATCTGCGCGAGCCATCCGGATGTCCATGGCGCCGGGGAGCTTTCTAAACTACGGCGAATGGCGGGCTTGATGGGTTTCGGAACGCAGTCGGATGAGGCCTTGCGCAGTTCGATCATGTCAATGACGAGGGACCAGTCTAGGGCGCTGGCCGAAGAATACCTGTCCTATCTGCGTCAACACGCGCCTGGCGCGTTACGCATCGTCGACAAGATGCCTCATAATTTCGAGGTTATCGGCTTGATCGGAATTCTCTTTCCCAACGCACGCATCATTCATTGCCGGCGCGATGCCATCGACAATTGCGTCTCCTGCTTCGTCTTGAGGTTCAACAAGGAGCATGGCTACAACGCCGATCTTAAGACTCTCGGGCTGTACTACCGTGAATATGATCGCCTGATGCGACATTGGAATAAGATTTTTCCGCGACGTATCTTCGAAAGTCGCTACGAGACGCTGGTTGTCGATCAAGAAGCACAATCCCGCCGTCTCATCGATCATCTTGGATTGACCTGGGACGATGCCTGCTTGCGCTTTTTCGAGACGAGCGGGTCGGTCAATACCCCCAGCCGCTGGCAGGTGCGGCAGCCGATCTATGCATCATCGGTCAAGCGCTGGAAAAAGTATGAGAGCGCAATTCAGCCGCTGATTGACGCCTTGGGCGATCTGGCTGAAATTTGAACAAGTAGGATGCGCCCGATCGGCCGAGGTCGATCGTGACTTGCTGTCGAGATACATTGATCCGGTAGGCCAGCTCTTCAGATCGGCCCAAGTTTTTCTTTTGCACGAACAAGCGTGCGGAGCGAGCATTGCATTCGACCAGCCCTGCGATCGGCTGCTCAGCAGCAGCCTGCATTATGCATCGAGAGTTGACAGCTGCCTCGCGCCGATATGAAAAACCCGGCGGTTGCCCGCCGGGTTCAATCTCAAACTAGCTCGGACTGCTAGAATGAGCGCTGGAAGCGGAGCATCCCGCCGACGCTGTCCTTGTCGTCGGCATTGGTCCAGTTGCGATCGTAGGCTTTGTCAAACTGGCCGTCGCGGGCCCAATCGACTTCGGCAGTGATCGTGAGACCGGGAACGATATCGTAGGCAATGTTCGCGGCGACGCCGTAGTTTTTGTCATCGTCAGCCGAGGCCTGGAGATTGAACGAGGTCTTCTCGTTGATGGTGTAGGTGCCACCACCCCAGACTGCCCAGTTGCCGCCCCACTGCTTGTAGAAGTTGCGGTCGATGTTGTCGTCAGAGCCGTAGCCGGCCATGATGAACAGTGTCAGGTTCTGTATCGGCGTAACGTCGACGCGAACCTTGCCGGCCCACTCTTCCCAGGTGCTGTCATAGGCGGCGACACCGGTGATCGAGCCCCAGCCCTGCGTGTATTTGATGCCGCCGACGACATACGGGACATAGCTGTCGATGGAATCATTGCCGCTGTTGCTGTCTTGGAAAATGCCAGGATCCGCAGCGGCACTGCCCGAACCGGTTTCCAACGAAGCCACGGCCGAGAAGCCGTTTCCGGCATCGAAGTAATACTGGACGACGTTGGTGTCGAAGCCGCCGTAGGGGACCAGCGTATCCTGGATGACGTTGCCGGCGTAGCCGATGAAGGTGTCGAAGGCCGATTCGTCCTTACCGACGCGCAAACCACCGAGCTGGACCCAGGCAAAGTTCAGCGAAACGCTCGTACCGCCATTGAAGTTGTCATCAAGATAATCGTTGTGGTTACCCCAGTTGAAGCGGGTCTCGGTGTAGGTCTTCAAGGTACCGAGCTCGGTTTCCTGACCGGTCCAGGTCTTCAGCGTGAAGCGGGCGTGCTTGTAGTAGGTATCCTGAGAGTCGCCGTCCTGCTGATCGGTAGTCTTTGCACCGTCGAATGAGCCGACGTCACCGATGCCGATGTCATAGCGAACATAGCCGCCGATACGCAGACAGGTTTCGGTGCCGGGGATGTAGAAGTAACCAGCGCCGTAGACGTCACAGATCTTGACGTATTCAGCGGGTTCCGGCTCGGCGACGACGACGGCATCGGCGGCGCGCGCACCGGAAACTGCGATCAGTGCCGCAGCGGAGCCGAGAAGAAGGCTCTTGATGTTCATTTTCTGACCTCCAGTCAGAATCGGGACGGAGGTCGGCGAAAAGCAGCTCGTTGGGTTTGTTTTTATTTATATTTCAAATAGATAGGTCCTAAGGCCGTCAATGAGGCCGTGTCGGCCAAAAACGTTTACTCGCAAAGGCCTTGCCAGAACCGGTCTTGAAATATCGCTCGAGTTGCCGTGCGTTGGCCTCGGTTTCAACCCCGACGTAGGACTTCAAAGTTACAGGCAGATAGGCCTTGGTCGAAGTCACATAGCCTGATCGGTGCGAATCAAAACGGCGTCGAAGATCGTTGGTCGATCCGACATAGACATCGCCGTTACCGAGTTGCAGAAAATAGACGTACCACATGGTCCCCCTGCGCTACTTCGTAGCTTCGGGCGACACCCTACGCCCAAAATGCGGCTTCGGGTGGCGGAGAGGATGGGATTCGAACCCACGAGAAGCTTTTGACCTCTACTCCCTTAGCAGGGGAGCGCCTTCGACCACTCGGCCACCTCTCCGTTGCGCCGGTGGATAAAGAAAAGCGCCGGCACAATCAACAAGCTGACGCTATTATCCTTGAAAAATCGACCCTTCGCCAAAGCGCCGCGCGGCGATGTGGCGATTCTACGGCAATTCCCTGGTTCGCGACTCGGGCCATGGTCACATTTCGGGCCGACCATCGCCGGAATCCGCGGTTTGCAACGGCTTGCGAAGGGCCGTTGGTTAACGGGAGCTTTCGGAGTGAGGCCAAATCGTGTCATTTGTGCAACAACGCCGGGGTATAGCGCCAACACAAACCTTTTGCCGGTACGATCGTGGTTGAACGCCGCCGTCTCATGGGTAATGTCGGGTTTGAAGGAGCGGCGCGGTGCGCATCTTTTTCGGTAGTGGGGATGGGGCAGGGAACGCTGTCCTTCAGCAAAGAATACCCAGACCCGTTTTTTAACTTTTGACTGGAGGTCAGAAAATGAACATCAAGAGCCTTCTTCTCGGCTCCGCTGCGGCACTGATCGCAGTTTCCGGTGCGCGCGCCGCCGACGCCGTCGTCGTCGCCGAGCCGGAACCCGCTGAATACGTCAAGATCTGCGACGTCTACGGCGCTGGCTACTACTACATCCCCGGCACCGAAATCTGCCTGCGCATCGGCGGCTATGTCCGCTATGACATCTCCGTGGGCCAGGCTGGCTCGTTCGACGGCGCCAGGTACCAGGACCTGTCGGATGCCTTGGATGGTGAAGACAACGTCAACGACGGCTATTACAAGCAGGCTCGCTTCACGTTGAGGACCTACACCGGCCAGGAAACCGAGATGGGCACCTTGAAGACCTACACCGAGACCCGCTTCAACTGGGGAACGGGTCACTATGACGACACCGCCTTTTCCAACTTTGGCAGCAGAGGCGTTTCGCTGAACTTCGCCTGGATCCAGCTTGGTGGTCTCCGCGTTGGTAAGGACGAAACAGCCTTCAATACGTTCACCGGCTACGCCGGCAACGTCATCCAGGATACGATCGTTCCCTACGGCGGCTTCGACACCAACGTCGTCCAGTATTACTTCGATGCCGGAAACGGCTTCTCGGCGGTGGTTTCGTTGGAAACCGGTGAAGGCTTTGTCGTTGCTGACGTTGGGCCTCCACTTGTCCTCAATCTCGGTCACGACTCGATCGACAGCTACGTCCCGTATGTCGTCGGCGGCGTGAAGTACACGCAGGGCTGGGGATCCATCAGCGGTGTTGTTGCCTATGACAGCAGCCTGGAAGAATGGGCCGGCAAGGTTCGCCTCGACGTGACGCCGATGCAGAACCTGTCGCTGTTCTTGATGGCCGGCTACGGCTCTGACGACAATCTCCCGCGCAACTTCTACAAGCAGTGGGGCGGTAACTGGGCAGTCTGGGGTGGTGGCACCTACACCATCAACGAGAAGACCTCGTTCAATCTCCAGGCGTCGTATGACGAAGCCAAGGAAGCTGGCGTCGCGGCCAATATCGCCTACGACATCGTTCCCGGCATGACGATCACGGCCGAAGTGGACTGGGCTCATAACAGCCACCACATCGATAGCGACTCGCTGCCCGGTTATGAATACAACTGGACCGGCATCCCGGGCGACAAGAAAAACGCCGTTGGCGGCTTCCTCCGCTTCCAGCGCTCGTTCTAAGGGCTGGACTTAAGGCAAGTGAAATCCAGCCCGGGCGCCTTAACGCCCGGGCTGTTTTTGTTTTCGCGACTGGTCGCAAACAGAAGGAAAAGGGGGTTCGGTAGCTGAACAGGGTTGTGGAACGATGTCGTTGGGATCCGCCGCTGGTGGATGAAATCGGCCGCAACGCTTAAAACTCTTGAAAGGGCACCGCCAAGCAGGTAGGTCTAGGCCTATCCACTCGGGGGTGTGGCGAATAATGACGAACGATGCGATTCAAGAGGGAGGAACCTCTGATCATTTTTCGATGTTTTCTTCTCAAACTGCAAAGATAAAATACAGTTACAACAAGATACGAGAAGTAAAGTCGCATAGGATCGGAGAACTTTTTTCAGCATACCGGGATATACTTTGGGATGACGGGCGGCATAAATACAATGTCAGCTCCTTCATCGGCGAAATAGACGAGATCCTCCTTGGGGAGCGTTTCAGCGCCTTTGACCAAAGCACCCTCGACAATCTTATCGGCACCTTGCGCCAGCGCGGCAACAGCAACGCAACCATCAACCGGAAGATGGCTGCCCTCAGCAAACTGCTGCGCAAGGCTCACAAGATGGGAGATATCCACAGCCTGCCCGAGTTCCGCCGCCAGAAGGAGCGGGCGGGACGGATTCGTTTCCTCGAAAGGGACGAGGAGGCCCGGCTGTTCGCTGCCATCAAGAGCCGCAGCGAGGACGCTTATCGGCTTTCCGTCTTTCTCGTCGACACCGGTTGCCGCCTCGGCGAAGCGCTGGGTTTGATCTGGAACGATATCCAGGAGCACCGCGTCAGTTTCTGGATCACCAAATCCGGCCGCAGCCGCACCATTCCGATGACCGAGCGGGTAAAAGAGGTGATCAAGCTGCCGGCCACCGAGGGCCGCCGGCCCAAAGGCCCGTTCACCAAGCTCAGCCAGGCGCAGTTTCGCGCCATCTGGAACGATGCCAAGGCCGAAGTCGGGCTTGGCGCCGACGATCAGGTCGTGCCGCATATATTGCGCCATACTTGCGCCTCGCGTCTCGTCCAGGGCGGCATCGACATCAGGCGCGTGCAGATGTGGCTCGGTCACCAGACGCTGTCGATGACCATGCGCTACGCCCATCTGGCCACCAACGACCTCGATGGCTGCGTCACTGTGCTGGAGACGCCGCGGTGCAGTGGCGCGGACAGTGGCGGCGCAAGCGCTTTGTCTGCTCCACCTCCGGCAAGGCGAGGGCCAAAAGGCGAGCCGGCCGCAAGCAAGGCCCCAAAGCCAGCAAAGAGAAGCGCCAAATCCTGACGGATCTGACGTGAGACATCAGCCCGCTCAGGGTTGCGCTGCCCCTCATTGCCCTGCGGGGCATTTCTCCCCGTATGGCGACGGGGAGAAAGGCGCTCTTGCGAAAGATTTCGCTAATCCCCAGCGTTGCAGATACCTCCCTTCTCCCCGTCGCCATACGGGGAGAAGGTGCCGGCAGGCGGATGAGGGGCAGCGCCGACATCGATAAAATTATTTCACCGCTAATTCCAACGGAACTGTCAATGGCCGCCGGAAATGCTTTGACCGACGCAAAACTTGCGCGTGAATTACTTCGCTCGGTCGAGCTTTACTTCTAACCACCCCGCTGCTCCGCCCGGTCAAGAAAACCAGCGATCCTGCTCGGCAGGATCCCGGAGTCCAAAAACGGTGCATGCCCCTGGCCGTCGGCGGTGATCGTCTCGATATCGGTATGGCGCGTCCGCATCTGCTCGAGCGTTTCAGCGGACAGCAACTTCGAATTGGCGCCGCGTATGACGAGCATCGGGATGGCCGCCAGTGCGTCGAACTGTGGCCACAGATCTGGCAGCGGCCGGCTGGGATCGAGCCCCGCCAGTGTCTCGACCAGTTTCGGATCGAAATCGGGCAGAAATCCCTCCTCGGTCTCGCGGTAGAGGGCTGATACCATCCGCTCCCAATCCGCATCGGTCAGCGCCGCAAAATCCGCGCCATGGGTGCTGCGCAGGCCGCAGACCACCTCCGCGTACGTCTTCGGCCTTGGCGCGGGGTCGAGGTAGGAGCGGATATGGGCGAGACCTTGCGAGTCGATCACCGGGCCGATGTCGTTGAGGACGATGGCCTTCAGCACGGCCGGCCGCATCGCCCCGAGCACATGGATGATCAGTCCACCGCGCGAGGTGCCGATGAAGGCAGCCTCGTCGACGCCAAGTGCAGCCAGCCCGGCGAGAATATCCCCCGCTTCGATGCCGATATTGTAATGGCCGATATCGGCATCGTAGGCGGACTGCCCGCGCCCGCGATAATCGAAGGCGACAACCCTACGCTTCGCCTGCGTCGACAGATAAAGCGCCAGCTCGTGAAAATCACGGCAATTGCGGGTCAGGCCAGGCAGACAAACGACTGGCCAACCGCCGGAATTCGCTTCGCCGTAGATGCGGGCGTGCAGGCACAGCCCGTCCGGCGCGGCGTAGAAGAAATCGGAAAAACCCTGCTCGATTGGCATGTAGACTCCGTTCCTCTCACCGCCGGATCGCATCGACTGCTACAGGCGAGGGGCAGGTAAGGTCAAAATAGGGAAGGCGCCGGCGTTGGAGGTCCCTCAACGGGAAGATTGGCTGCCATCGTCGCTTTCGCCAGGTTTCGTAGGATGCAGAAAGGCACTGTCCCCGAAGCTGCCGATCTCCCACTTGAGGGCAGGGCTATTGCAGATGGAAAGTCGAGGCTTTCGCTCTACGACGGACCCCCACCCCTAACCCCTCCCCACAAGGGGGAGGGAGACTTCCGTTGGCACTGACCTCGGCAAATTGCCTGCCTTTCGGCGCCAAAAAGGGAAGTAAGGGCATGCGGCAGCGTTCCCTCCCCCTTGTGGGGAGGGTTAGGGTGGGGGTCCATCTTCGTAAGAATCCAAATGCGATTGCCCTGCGCTTGGGGGGATGTCTGGTGATTGGCAAGGAGGGCAGGACAGAGCGGGCCGCTGTCCCGCCAACTCCACGTCCGGAACCTTCATAGCCAGAAACAAAAAAACCGCCTCGGTGGGCGGGTCGTTGGAGCCAATTAGCACCATACCGAAATTAGTAGCATAGCTGCCGGCACAAAGCAAGAACAAAATACGCCGTGACCGACAAATTCGCGAAGGATCGCAGCTGACTTGGTTTGAAGCCCGGTCGTCACCCCCGGCCGTTCACCAAGTCCCCGACAATGTCATATTTGCCGGAGATACGCATCTTGTAGACCTCGTAATTCTCCATCACGCGCTGAACGTAACTTCTTGTTTCCGTATAGGGAATCCGCTCGATCCAGTCGACGACTGCATCGACGTCCTCGCCGCGCGGGTCGCCGTATTTCGCCACCCACTGGGCGGCGCGGGCGGGGCCGGCATTGTAGCCGGCGAAGGTCAGCACGTAGGAGCCGTCGAAACGGCCGAGCTGCTCGCCCAGAAAGGCGGCGCCCAGCGTTGCATTGTAGCCGGCATCGGTGGTCAGCCGCGCCTGCGAGAAAGTCATGCCGGCCTTCTTCGCCAATTGCTTGGCCGTGCCTGGCATCAGCTGCAGCAGTCCGCGCGCGCCGGCGCTGGAGACGGCGCCGATGTTGAACTCGCTTTCCTGCCGGGCAATCGCATAGGCCAGCGCCTTGCCCGAGCCGGAGACGTTGGCGGTGTCGGGAATGACGCCGAGCGGATGCGACAGCGCGCCTACGTCGATGCCGCGGGCGCCGGCGATCTTGCCGACCTTCAGCGCCATGAAATGGTTGCCTTGTCTTTCCGCCAACACCGCAAGCAGCGCCAGTTCGCCGGGGCTGTTCAGCTGCCCGGCAAGGTCGCGGTAGAGGGTTTCGGCATAGCGGTCATAGCCTGCCTGCTGCAGCCGCTCGATGGCGCTGACCGCCTCGCGGGTGGTAAAATTCCGGCGGTCGGCGGCACTTGGCTGGGGGTAGACGATATTGAGGGTCTGCCGGCCGACACGCTCGCCGGCGAGCTGGCCGTAAAAGGTCGTGCCGTAGCTAGCGGCACGGCTGAAAAAATCCTTGGCATTGCCGGGCCCGCCGACTTCGGCGGCACGGCCGAGCCAGTAATAGGCGCGCGACAGCGACATCGGCCCTTGGGCGAGCTCCGCGATTTGCGCAAAATGCTTGGCGGCGGTGCTCGGGTCGTTGAGGCCGCGCAGCGCGTACCAGCCTGCATGGAATTCCGCCTCGGCAGCATTGGCGGGACTTTCGGCGGCATGCGCGGCGACTATTCTGTAGGCGGTCTTCATGTCGCCCTGGTCGACCAGCTCGCGCGACAGCACCCGGCGTTCGACCCACCAGGCGTCCGCATCGACCAGAGCGTCACGATCGCCCGGCGCCTTCATCACCAGCGCGGCTGCGTCGGAAAATTTCTGTTGCTTGCGCAGATATTCGGCTTCGGCAAAGAGATAGCCGACCGCCCGCTGCGCTGCCGGCACCGCCTTCAGCAGCTTGGCCGCGTTCTTGTCGCCCTTGCTGACCGCCGCCCAGGCGTCGGCCAATTGCTGGGCGCCGGCGAGACCGGCGACGCGTAGCGCCGAAGCGACCCGGTCGGCATAAAACATGCGCTCCATGCGGAAGCGATGGTCGGCGGCCGGGATCAGCGCGCCGAACTCGCGGATGACCGCCGCCTCGTCCCCGGCTTCGAGCTTTTCGGTGCGCCAGAATGGCGACAGCACCGAGCGCGCCGCCTTGGTATTGCCTAGCGCTACATAGGAGCGCGCAAGGATCACCACGCCCTCGAAGGTCAGCGGCTGGCTGCCGTCGAACGCCCGCACCACGACCTGTGGCGCGGGGTTCTCGCGATAGAGCGCGCGCTCGCTGTTCTTGCGCAAGGCGATCGTGCCCGGCCAGTTCGGCAGCATCTTCGCGGCATCGGCGATGTCGCCGCTCGGCACCTGGTCGCCGCCATAGAGCGCAATCGCCCAGGCAAGGATGTGCCGATCGAGCGATTTGGCCGGCAGCGCTTCGCGCACCTGGCGCGCGCGCTGAATGTCGTTTGCCGCAAGCGCATCGAGACCGCTCTTCAGCGCCGCGACGCTGGCGGATGGCGAAGGGGACTGCTGCAGTGCATCGTTCTGCGGCTCCGTCATCGGGATCGCCGACGTGACCTGCCCATCGACGCTGCCGCCGATCGCCGCGCCGGGGACCAGCACAACGATCGCGCCGAGAAGCGCGAAAAGATGAGGCCGCCTGGTCGGCATGGATTTGGTCATTTCCTATTCTTCGATGCTACCACTGGCACAGATGAACTGCAGCCTATTCGTCTGTGATGAAGGGCCCGTAAAGAAAACCTTATCGAGGTCGTTCGAATTGCAATTGCTGGCGCAATGCTTGCCGCGCAACAATGTCGAGACTATGGTGCGCCGCTTCGCTTTCGGCTAGAAGGCGCGCACGACAAACACCTACAGCGCCGCGGGTCTTCTCAGACGCGCAAAGGACGTTGTAGCAATTTAAATTTGGCGCATAACCCTTTCCGAAATCGACTGCGATTTTCGGGGTCATGCGCTAGTCCCAAGGAGTTGGACGACATGCTAAGAGGCTCGCTGACCGCGCTCGTCACACCGTTCGAAAAGAGCGGCCGTTTCGACGAGAAAGCCTTTCGCGCGTTCATCACCTGGCAGATCGCCGAAGGCACGACGGGCGTGGTCCCGGTCGGCACCACCGGCGAGTCGCCGACGCTGTCGCATGACGAGCACCGCCAAGTCGTCAAGGTTTGCATCGAGGTCGCCAAGGGCCGGGTTCCGGTCGTCGCCGGCGCCGGCTCCAACAACACCGAAGAGGCGGTCGGCCTGGTCCAGTATGCCGAGAAGGCGGGTGCCGACGCGGCCCTTGTCGTCACGCCCTATTACAACAGACCGACACAGCGCGGCCTCTATGCGCATTTCGCCGCCGTCGCCAAGGCAACCAGTCTGCCGATCATCATCTACAACATTCCGCCGCGCTCGGTGGTCGACATGAGCCCCGAGACGATGGGCCAGTTGGTGCATGACTTCAAGAACATCGTCGGCGTCAAGGATGCCACCGGCAAGGTCGAGCGGGTTTCGGAGCAGCGCGCCACCTGTGGCAAGGATTTCATCCAGCTCTCCGGCGAAGACGCCTCGGCGCTCGGCTTCAACGCGCATGGCGGCGTCGGCTGTATTTCTGTGACGGCAAATGTCGCACCCAGGCTTTGCGCTGAATTCCAGGAGGCAACGCTTTCCGGCGACAGCGCCAAGGCGCTCGACCTGCAGGACCGTCTGTTGCCGCTGCACAAGGCGATTTTCATGGAGCCCGGCGTTTCCGGCGCGAAATATGCGCTGTCGAAGCTGGGCAAGGTCGAGAACGTGCTGCGCTCGCCGCTAATGACGGTCGAGCCGTCGACCGCCGAGAAGATCGACGCGGCGATGAAGCACGCCGGCTTGATAAACTAGGGATGAGGCGCCACCTGTCCGCATCATGAATCAAGTCAGAAAAGCCGATCCCAACAACAAGACCGTTGCGGAAAACCGCAAGGCGCGGTTTTCCTATGAGGTGCTCGACACGATCGAGGCCGGCCTGGTGCTGACCGGTACGGAAGTGAAATCGCTGCGCCAGGGCCAGGCCAATATCCAGGACAGCTACGCCTCGGTCGAGGGCGGCGAGATCTGGCTGATCAACTCCTATTTGCCGGAGTATCTGCAGGCCAACCGCTTCAACCATGAGCCGCGCCGCCGCCGCAAACTGCTGCTCAACAAGCGTGAGATGGCCAAGCTGGCGCAAAGCGTCGACCGCGAAGGCATGACGCTGGTGCCGCTGAAGATCTACTTCAACGACCAAGGCCGTGCCAAGCTGCTGCTCGCCGTTGGCCGCGGCAAGAAGCTGCACGACAAGCGCGAGACCGAAAAGCAGCGCGACTGGTCGCGCGAGAAGGGCCGGCTGCTGAAGGAGCGAGGGTGAGGTGCGGTCCGCGAAGCGGAGGAAAAGCCAGCGATTTGGCTTTTCGAGCGACGAACGCCCGGAGCCATAGCGGCGGGCAGGGCGGACCAAAAGGGATAGGTCTCGTTTGAAAAACCGGATCGTCTTATGGGGCGCGGCCGGTCTGCTCGTGGCGGGCCTCGTTCTGGCCGGCGGCTATACCTACTTCCAGACATTTTCTCCGGACCGCGGCAAATATCCGGTCAGGGGCATCGACGTCTCCTATCATCAGCGGCAGATCGACTGGCGGCGTGTTGCCGCCGACGATGTCGCCTTCGCCGTGATCAAGGCGACGGAAGGCGGCGATCATGTCGACGATGCCTTCGCCGCCAATTTGCGCGCGGCCCGCGCCGCCGGTCTTGCCGTCGGTGCCTATCATTTCTTCACCTTCTGCAGACCGGGTGCGGATCAGGCACGCAACTTCATCTCGGTGGTGCCGCACGATCAGCCTTTGCTGCCGCCGGTGGTAGACATCGAGTTCGGCGGCAATTGCCCGCAGCGGCCAACTCCCGAACAGCTGAGCGCCGAACTCTCCGCCTTCCTCGGCCCGGTCGAGGCGGCGTTCGGCAAGACGGCGATCCTCTATGTGACCGACGAGGTGGCGCAAGCCTATGCCGGGCAGCTAGCCAGCCGCCCGCGCTGGCTGCGTTCGCTGGCGCTGCGGCCGGGCCATGACAACTGGATCTACTGGCAGTATCACAACCGGGGCCGCGTCGACGGCATCAGCGGCGACGTCGACCTGAATGTTCTCCAGGGCGGACCTGCGACGCTGGCCGCATTGGTTGCCGCAGCGCCTGAAACGACAGCGTCGGATTGATGCTATTCCCGTCCACCAAAACACCCTCGATGGCACGAAGACAGAGCGACGAAGCGTTCCCCATGTGGCTATTCATGTCGCAGGCGGCGCCGTGCTAAGTACATTTGATGCCGGAGCGCCCTTCATCAACCAATGACAGCAACGCCCCGCCTGCTGCGACGGACGGCGGCGACGCCCGCCTGGCATTTGTTTATGCGGAGGCGGTGCGTGGCCTCCAGCACCAGCAGGGCGTGGTTGAAAGTCTCAATACGCGCGCCGGCAATCTGATCTTCGCAACCGCGTTCGCGAGTTCTCTCCTCGGAGGAAGGGCGCTCCTGGATGGCGTGGGGCCTTGGGACTGGCTGGCGCTGACATTGCTTTTTCTTATCGGGCTGCTGGTCGCGATTATGGTGTGGCCGTATTATAACTATACGTTCCGTTTCGATCCAGAGAAGCTGCTCCAGGACTTCGTCGATCAGCACCCTCCCGCAACCCTGGACGGGATGCACCGAGCGCTTGCGCTGCGCATCAAATCCGACATGGCCAGCAATTGGCGGATCATCCAACGCCTGCGCGTCGCGCTGCAGCTTGCACTGTTTCTGTGGTTGCTGGATCTCCTGGCCTGGTTGTTCGCGATCGCCCGAATCTAGGGCTCGTGCCCTGGCGGGCGTCGTCCGACTCTATGTCTTCAGAAAAGCTTCTATCTGACTGAAGACGTTGACGAACATCGCTTCCGTCAACACGCCGGTATTGGTGTTGTAGCGCGAGCAATGATAGCTGGAAAACAGCGTGATGCCATTGGCCTGCTGCTGCCCACCATGCCGGAACGGATAGGCGGCAACGCGTTGGCCGAGCGCCCGCACGGTCGACTGGTGCGCGATCGAGCCAAGCGCCAGCACAGCGCGCAGATTTGGAAATCGCGCGATCGTCGGCACCAGGAACGTCCGGCAGGTCGCTATCTCGGCGCCAACCGGCTTGTTGTCCGGCGGCACGCAGCGCACCGCATTGGTAATCGCCGTACCGACAAGCTCCAGCCCGTCATCCGGTCGCGCTTTGAATTCGCCGCGCGCAAAGCCGTGCGCGATCAGCGTGTTGTAGAGCAGGTCGCCGGCAAAATCGCCGGTGAAGGGGCGCCCCGTCCGGTTCGCCCCGCGCAGTCCAGGCGCCAGCCCGACGATCAGCAGACGCACTGCTTCCTCGCCTTCCGGCGGCAAAAAGGTCGGCACCGGCGCGTTGAACCAGGACGGCTCGCGCCGCCGCCACTCGGCGATGAAGTCGTGCAACCGCGGGCAGAGCGGGCAATCGCGATCGGGTTCGGGGGAGACGACCAGGGGAGCGGTCAAGGCAACGACCGTCAATAGTCTTCCTCGTCGACTTCGGCCGGTTCGGGCCGGCGCACCGGCCGCTCCGACGGGTCGCGGCCGACTTCATTCTTGAGCGTCATCAAGTCGATGAAATGGTCGGCCTGGCGGCGCAGATCGTCGGAGATCATCGGCGGCTGCGAAGCCATGGTCGAGACGATCGACACCTTGCGCCCGCGCCGCTGCAGCGCCTCGACCAGCGTGCGGAAATCGCCGTCGCCCGAAAAGATGACATAATGGTCGACGACATCGGCAAGCTCGAGCGCATCGACGGTCAGCTCGATATCCATATTGCCCTTAATCTTGCGCCGGCCGGTCGAGTCGGTGAATTCCTTGGCCGGTTTGGTCACCACCTTGAAGCCGTTATAGTCGAGCCAGTCGATCAGCGGCCGGATCGAGGAGTATTCCTGATCCTCGACCAGCGCGGTGTAGTAATAAGCGCGCAGCAGATAGCCGCGTTTCTGGAAGCTCGCCAGAAGTTTGCGGTAATCGATGTCAAAGCCCAGCGCGCGCGAGGTGGCGTAGAGATTGGCACCGTCGATAAAGAGAGCGATTTTTTCACGAGGATCGAACATGGAAAATGTCCTTTTTCGAAATAAGCGATCGTCTAAATGCGTGGCGACTATCGGCCGGTCTGATAATAGACCTGTTGGCCTTCATCGTTCGAGATAACGCCAGTTTTACGGCAATCCAAGGCACCATAGCGCACCGCAAGCAATTGTGATCGGCGCTGTGTCGCCGCAGGCGGCCCGCGTCAGAGCTGCGCACCGCCATAAAAGCTTGTATTTTGGCGGCGTTCGGGTTATGGACCGCGCCTGTTTTCCATCAAATCCAGGCATGAAAGGGGCAACTCATGGCCCGCGTAACCGTTGAAGATTGCATCGACAAGGTCGACAACCGCTTCGAGCTGGTGCTCTTGGCCGGCCACCGCGCCCGTCAGATCAGCCAGGGCGCGCAGATCACCGTACCGCGCGACAACGACAAGAACCCGGTCGTTGCGCTCCGCGAAATCGCCGAAGAGACGCTGTCGCCGGATGACCTCAAGGAAGATCTCATTCATTCGCTGCAGAAGCATGTCGAGGTCGATGAGCCGGAAGCCGATGGCGAGGCGATTGCCGACCAGACCGGCAGCGCCGTTGCAGCCACCGATGCCGACGACGCCGAGGACAACGTCACCTTCGATCGCATGACCGAAGAAGACCTGTTGGCCGGCATCGAAGGCCTGGTGCCGCCGGAAAAAAGCGACGATTATTGATCTTAGCGACAACTGCCGACACTTTCGCGTCGGCAGTTTCGTGGCTATCTATGACATGCGCCGTACGCCAGTGCGGCGCATGATTCATTTCAGCATTGCGAGATCCCGCCCATGATGCGTCAGTATGAGCTTGTCGAGCGCGTCCAGCGCTACAAGCCTGACGTCAACGAGGCGCTGCTCAACAAGGCCTATGTCTACGCCATGCAGAAGCATGGCCACCAGAAACGCGCCTCCGGCGACCCGTATTTCTCGCATCCGCTCGAAGTCGCCGCCATCCTCACCGAAATGCACATGGACGAGGCGACGATCGCCGTTGCCTTGCTGCACGACACGATCGAGGACACCACGGCGACCAGGGCCGAGATCGACGAATTGTTCGGCCCGGAAATGGGCAAGCTGGTCGAGGGCCTGACCAAGCTGAAGAAGCTCGACCTCGTCTCGAAGAAGGCCGAGCAGGCGGAGAACCTGCGCAAGCTGTTGCTGGCGATCTCGGAAGACGTGCGCGTGCTTCTGGTCAAGCTCGCCGACCGCCTGCACAATATGCGCACGCTCGACCACGTGCCGGAAGCCAAGCGCCTGCGCATCGCCGAAGAGACGATGGACATCTACGCGCCGCTGGCCGGCCGCATGGGCATGCAAGGCATGCGCGAGGAGCTGGAGGAGATTGCCTTCCGCTTCATCAATCCGGAAGCCTACCGCGCCGTCACCGCACGGCTGGCCGAAATCTTCGAGCGCAACAAGGGCGTGCTGTCGGAGATCGAGAAGGCGCTCTCCACGCTGTTCGACAAATATTCGATCAAGGCCGAGGTCAAGAGCCGGCAGAAGAAGCCGTGGTCGGTATTCCGCAAGATGGAGGCCAAGGCGCTGTCGTTCGAGCAGCTGTCCGACATTTTTGGCTTCCGCGTCGTTGTCGAGACGGTCGAGGACTGCTACCGCGCGCTCGGCGCCATCCACACCACCTGGTCGATGGTGCCCGGCCGCTTCAAGGATTACATCTCGACGCCGAAGCAGAACGACTACCGCTCGATCCACACCACCATCGTCGGCCCCTCGCGCCAGCGCGTCGAATTGCAGATCCGCACCTACCAGATGAACAAGATCGCCGAATACGGCGTCGCCGCTCATTCGATCTATAAGGATACCGGCGGCAAGATGAATGGTGCCGCCCATGCGATCTCGAAGGAAACCAATGCCTATGCGTGGCTGCGGCGCACCATCGAGCAGCTTGCCGAAGGCGACAATCCCGAGGACTTCCTCGAAAACACCAAGCTGGAGCTGTTCCAGGACCAGGTATTCTGCTTTACGCCGAAGGGCATGCTGATCGCGCTGCCGCGCGGCGCCACGCCGATCGACTTTGCCTATGCCGTCCACACCGATGTCGGCGACACTTGCGTCGGCGCCAAGGTCAATGGCCGCATCATGCCGCTGATGACGGAGCTGAAGAACGGCGACGAGGTCGAGATCATCCGCTCGAAGGCGCAGGTCCCGCCGGCGGCGTGGGAATCGGTGGTCGTTACCGGCAAAGCACGCTCGGCCATCCGCCGCGCCACCAAGAACGCTATTCGCAAGCAATATTCGGGTCTCGGTATCCGCATTCTGGAGCGCGCCTTCGAACGGTCCGGGAAGACCTTCACCAAGGAAAACCTGAAGCCGGTGCTGCACCGGCTGGCGCGCAAGGACATCGAGGATGTGCTGGCCGCGGTCGGCCGTGGCGAACTAGCCTCCACCGATGTCATGAAGGCGGTGTTTCCCGACTACAAGGACGAGCGCGTCACGCTGGTCGCGCCCAAGCAGCGCGAGGAGGGCTGGTCGAAGATCCGCAACGCCGCCGGCATGCTGTTCCAGATTCCGGGCCGCGCCGCGCGCAAGGACAAGAACCAGCCGCGCGACGACGCGGTGCCGATCCGCGGCGTGCGCGGCGATCTGCCGGTGCGCTTCGCGCCGGAGGGGGCAGTGCCAGGCGATCGCATCGTCGGCATCGTGCAGCCGGGAACCGGTATCACCATCTATCCGATCCAGTCGCCGGCGCTGCAGGCCTTTGACGACCAGCCCGAGCGCTGGATCGACGTGCGCTGGGACATTGACGAGCGCACCAAGGAGCGGTTCCCGGCGCGCGTCTCGGTCACCGCCATCAACGCGCCGGGTTCGCTGGCTGATATTGCACAGGTCGTCGCATCCAACGACGCCAACATCCACACTTTGTCGATGGTGCGCACCGCGCCCGATTTCACCGAAATGCTGATCGATCTCGAAGTGTGGGACCTCAAGCACTTGAACCGGCTGCTGTCGCAGCTAAAGGACAATTCGAGCGTCAGTGACGCAAGGCGCGTGAATGGGTGAATAGTGAATAGTGAATAGTGAATAGTGAATAGTGAATAGTGAATAGTGAATAGTGAATAGTGAATAGTGAATAGTGAATAGTGAAAGAGGGTGCTCACTACCCTACTACCCTACTACCATTCACCATGGACATGGAGTGAACGATGAACACCGATGAAGTGCTGGGCATTTTCCGCGAGGCCGGCGCCGTTCTCGAAGGGCATTTCATCCTGACGTCGGGCCTGCGCAGCCCGGTCTTCCTGCAGAAGGCGCGCGTTTTCATGCATGCCGACAAGACTGAGCGCTTGTGCAAGGCGCTCGCCGAAAAGATCCGCACTGACGTGCCCGGCAGGATCGACTACGTCGTCGGCCCGGCGATCGGCGGGCTGATCCCGGCCTATGAGACCTCGCGCCATCTTGGTGCGCCGGCGATCTGGGTCGAGCGGGAAGGGGGCGAATTCAGACTGCGCCGTTTCGAGATCGCCAAGGGATCGCGCGTTGTCATTGTCGAGGACATCGTCACCACCGGCCTGTCGATCCGCGAGACCATCGACTGCCTGCGCGGCCTTGGCGCCGAAGTCGTTGCCGCCGCATGCATCATCGACCGCTCGGCCGGCAAGACCGATGTCGGCGTGCCGCTGATCGCGCTCGCCGAATATGAAGTTCCGGCCTATCCGGCCGACAGGCTGCCGCCCGAGCTCGCCGCCATACCGGCGATCAAGCCGGGCAGCCGCAACATCTAATGCATGTCGCCCAAAAGTGTGCGGCGGTTTTGGGACAACGAACATGCATAAAAACAAGCCAAGAGGCGCTGCCGTGATTGCCGGCATCGATCATTTCGTGCTGACGGTTCGTTCGGTGGACGATACCTGCGCCTTCTATCAGCGCGTGCTTGGCTTCAAGCGCCTCGACGAGCCGGACCGACCAACGGCGCTGCTGTTTGGAACGCAGAAGATCAATGTGCATCAGGTCGGGCGTACCTTCGAGCCGAAGGCCAAGGCGCCGACGCCGGGCTCCGGAGATTTCTGCCTGATTGCTGCCCGGCCGCTCGCCGAGATATGTGCCAACCTCGCCGCCAATGGTGTGGTGATAGAGGTCGGCCCGGTCGAGCGTGTCGGCGCTCGGGGCGCGATGATGTCGGTCTATTTCCGCGATCCGGACGGCAACCTCGTCGAGGTCAGCGAATATCGATCCTGAGTGACGCTCCTTAAATTCGCCGCGATCATGCCCTGTTCAGAACGGCGACACCCAGGGCCGGCGCGAGCGGCCACCGAGCGGATGCCGTCGGCCTCGTTGTTCTTCGGCCAGCGCATCGCTATATCAAAGTCGTAGTTGCTTTTCGGCGACCGCAGAGCGCAGCATAGGCTGTCGCGCCTGGCTGGAAAGGCCGGCGTGAAGCCATCGACGGAACTAGGAACAGGAACAGAGTGCTTTTTCGACGGCGCAAGCCTGATGGTTTTTTCGAGCGGGTGCGTACTTATTTGTGGCCGCGCCGCTCGTTCTCGCGCTCGCTGCGGTATTTCTCCAAACGCATCCTGCGGCTTAGGGCCACGCCGCATGCCGTGGCCGCCGGTGTTGCGGCGGGCGTATTCGCGTCGTTTTTCCCGCTTGGCTTTCACTTCATCATTGCTGCCATCCTGTGCTGGCTGATCGCCGGCAATCTGGTCGCGGCAGCACTCGGCACGGTCTTCGGCAACCCCCTGACCTTTCCGCTGCTATGGGCCGCCTCCTGGGAGGTCGGCAAGCTGATCCTGCATGAACACCTGCCGGCGCATGGCCCGCCCGCGCATCTCGGCGACATGCTGCATAATCTTTCCTTTGCGCAATTGTGGGGACCGGTGCTGAAGCCGATGACGATCGGCGCAATACCGCTCGGCCTGGTTTTCGGCCTGCTGTTTTACGGCATCACCCGCTGGGGCATGGTCACTTTCCACGAGCAGCGCCGCAAGCGGCTGGCCGAAAGAGCGGCAAAGGCTGGAAAAACCGGGCCGGAAGTTCCTGCCGAATGATTATCGGTATTGGCAGCGACCTCATCGACATCAGACGCATCGAGAAGTCGCTGGAACGCCATGGCCAACGCTTCATCCAGCGCATCTACACCGAGATCGAACAGGCGCGCTCCGAAAACCGCGCGGCGCGTGCGGCCTCCTACGCCAAGCGTTTCGCTGCCAAGGAAGCCTGCGCCAAGGCATTGGGTACCGGTATGGCGCAGGGTGTGTTCTGGCGCGACATGGGGGTCGTCAACCTGGCCAGCGGCAAGCCGACCATGGCGCTGACCAATGGGGCGGCAGCGCGGCTGGACGAAATTCTGCCTGAAGGGCACCGCGCGGTGATCCACCTCACCATCACCGATGATTTTCCGCTCGCTCAAGCCTTTGTGATCATTGAAGCGTTGCCGGTCGAAGAAGCGCCACATTGATTGCATCTGACCACCGGCATGACGTTGCCCAGCGCGCGCCGAGACTCTATACCATCCAACGCACAATCGAGGACGACATGAGCGTGGCTGAAAAAACCCAGAAGAAATCCGGCGGACTTGGCGAAACCGTCAGCGTCATAGTCCAGGCCCTGCTGCTTGCGCTGGTCATCCGCACGCTCCTGTTCCAGCCGTTCTCGATCCCGTCCGGGTCGATGCGGCCGACTTTGCTCGAAGGCGACTATCTCTTCGTCACCAAGTGGTCCTACGGCTTCTCGCGCTATTCACTGCCGTTCGGGCCGAACATCTTTTCGGGCCGCATCTGGGGCTCAGAGCCGAAGCGCGGCGACGTGGTGGTGTTCAAGTTTCCGCCGGATCCTTCTGTCGATTATATTAAGCGCGTCGTCGGCCTGCCGGGCGACAAGATCCAGGTCAAGGATGGCCAGCTCTTCATCAATGACGTGGGCGTGCCGCGCGTCAAGGTCGGGCAGATCGACAACCGCGACATCACCGAGGAGAACGGGCCGGTCGATGTCTATCGCGAGACGCTGCCGAACGGCGTCAGCTACGACACGCTCGACCTGACGCAGGCTTCGATCGGCGACAATACCAAAGAGTTCAAGGTGCCGCCCGGTCACTATTTCATGATGGGCGACAATCGCGACAACTCGTCGGACAGCCGCTTCACCGTCGGCTTCGTGCCGGACGAGAATTTGGTCGGCCGCGCCAACCTCATTTTCTTCTCGATCGGCGGCAGCGCCAGCCCGCTCGAAATCTGGAAATGGCCGTCACTGATGCGCGCCTCGCGCCTGTTCCATTTCGTCAATTAGGGCCATGGCGGCGACGAAACGGCTGACCGCCGATGCGCTCGCCGAGGCGCTCAGGGAGCGCACCGGCCACAGTTTTGGCGACCATCAGCGCCTGCAGCGGGCGCTGACCCATGCCAGCGCTCGCGGCAGTCACGCCGGCATCGACTACGAACGTTTCGAATTCCTGGGCGACCGCGTTCTCGGCCTTGTCGTTGCCGATATGCTGCTGGCGGCATTTCCCGACGCCGCCGAGGGTGAGCTGTCGCTGAGATTGAACGCTCTGGTCAACGCTGAAGCCCTGGCGGAAATTGCCGAGGAGATCGGCCTGCCGGAACTTATTCGCGCCGGTTCGGACGTACGCGGCCTCGACGGGCGCAAGCGCGTCAATCTGCGCGCCGATGCATTGGAATCGCTGATCGCCGTGCTCTATCTCGACGGAGGGTTGGAAGCGGCCCGTGCCTTCATCCACAAATACTGGCAGCCGCGCTCGCAAGCCATTGACGCCGCCCGTCGCGATGCGAAAACCGAACTCCAGGAATGGGCGCATCAGGCGGCAGGCGCAGTGCCGGTTTACATAATCGACAGCCGCGAGGGACCGGACCACGATCCGCTGTTCACCGTCAGTGTCAAGGTTGGCGCCTATCCGCCGGCGACCGGCAGCGGGCGCTCCAAGCGCGAGGCGGAGCAGGCTGCAGCCGCGGCACTTCTGCAGCGGGAAGGCGTCTGGCTCGATCAAGGGAGTGCCGCATGACCGCCACCGAAGCTCCGGCAACAGAAGCTCCCGCTACCCGCTCCGGCTTCGTCGCGCTGATCGGCGCGCCCAATGCGGGGAAATCGACGCTGGTCAACCAATTGGTCGGCGCCAAGGTGTCAATTGTGACGCACAAGGTGCAGACCACCCGTGCGATCGTGCGCGGCATTGCCACCCACAACAACGCGCAGATCGTCTTCGTCGACACGCCGGGCATATTCAAGCCGAAGCGCCGGCTGGACACCGCGATGGTGACGACCGCGTGGGGCGGCGCCAAGGACGCCGATATCGTGCTGCTCTTGATCGACGCCGAGCGCGGCATCCGGGGCGATGCCGACGCCATCCTCGAGCGGCTGAAGGATGTTCGGCAGCCGATGGTGTTGATCCTCAACAAAGTCGATCGGGTCAAGCACGAGACGCTGCTGGCATTGTCGGCTGCAGCCAACGAAAGGGTGCCGTTCAAGCGCACCTTCATGGTTTCGGCGCTGACCGGGTCCGGCTGCAAGGACCTGCTCGACTATCTCGCCGAGACCTTGCCGGCCGGCCCCTGGTACTATCCGGAGGACCAGATCTCCGACCTGCCGATGCGCCAGCTCGCGGCCGAGATCACCCGCGAAAAGCTCTATCTCAGGCTGCATCAGGAACTGCCTTATTCCTCCCACATCGAGACCGAGAAATGGGAAGAGAAGAAGGACGGCTCGGTGCGCATCGACCAGACAATCTATGTCGAGCGTGACAGCCAGAAGAAGATCGTGCTCGGCCATAAGGGCGAGACGATCCGCGCCATCGGCCAGGCCGCGCGCATGGAAATCGCAGGCATACTCGAGCAGAAGGTGCACCTCTTCCTGTTCGTCAAGGTGCGCGAGAACTGGGGCGACGATCCCGAGCGCTACCGTGAAATGGGGCTCGAATTTCCGCACTGAGCCTGTTTGGGCGATCCGCTGAGCGGCCTGTTGGCCGCCTCAGGATTCTGAGCGGTCGCCGGGCTGCCCGATCGGTCGACTTGCATATTGAACAGCCGGCCGAATCATTCCGGGAGGCCATGCGCCGGCCATGTCGGGCCGACTCGTTCCTTGGGGGTACCGGCGCGACGGGAAATCCTGAGCGGTTTCTGAGAAATTTCCGATACTTCATGCAAAACAGGCCAGTTAGACCGGCTGGAACTCCTGCCGATACTGCGATCGTGCGTGGTTCCCGTTTGTCGTCTCTCCGTCATACACCGTGCCTATAGGCTGTGCGAAAGACCCGCCTCCGAGCAAACCGGAACCGGCAGGCAAACAGCCAGATCAGGACATGACCGGGACTTGGAATCGCATCGACCCCATCCGTCAGATCGAGTTTGCAAACGCCGTCGCTGTTGAGATCGAGCGCGTGCTGGCGCGGCAAGGCAAGGTGACGAACAGCGATGCGGTCGTTGCAGCGGGCAGGGTCGCCGGCGCCGTTGCCGCCGCCGTCGCTTTGCTTGCGCCGACCGACATCAGTGCGATCGACACCATGCAGGAAAGATTACCCGGCATGGCGTCGCGTTTCGTGCGGATATTGGCAGCCGAAGCTGCGGAACGCCGTGCCCGGACGCATCTGTCGACGGCGCACGAAGGTCAAGGGGCAGACATCCAACGCCTGGCCGGAACGGGCGACCTCGACGCGATGCGGGTCGAGGACTGGGCCGGTCGGGTCGCCGGGTCGACGTTCCTGCAGCAAAATCTCGGCATATCGCGCTCGACCCTGCATCGCTGGCAGCGGAGCGGCACGGTCGTTGCGTTGCGCACCGGTGGCCGCAAAACATGTATTTCCCCTGGCCCAGTTCATCGACGGCAGGCCGGCGCCGGGTGTCAAGGAAGTGTTATCCGCGATGCCCGATCCACGGCATGCCTGGTCGTGGCTGATCGGCCCCGCGCCCGGCCTCGCCGGACGTATTCCCATTGAAATGCTCAAACGGGATCTGGTGGCGGAAGTCGTTCTTGCCGCACAGAACGCAGCGATGGCGAAGTCGACTTGATCTCACTGCCAACGCTAGAAGTTTATTCTAAAAAAAGAACACGCACAAGGAATGTATGTCGGATTCCGATCGGTTTGCCGGCTAATGGCATAAGTATATTTTTGTACAATTGTGACAGTGTCTCGTTTGTGCTGGGAGCAAATGTGAAGAAAATGTGAAGTGATATTTGTGCAACATGGATTTATTCTGTTATGCAAACATTGATTATTTTTGGAATCGTCATTGAGACTGGAATGCGGATGAGTATGTTCGCCGCCTGAAGAGGGGGTGCGGTGCGCGCCTTTTTCGACGTGGGTGAGGCGTTCAGCCGTTCAACCCATGAATCCAAAGCCATTTTTAACTTTGACTGGAGAGGTCAGAAAATGAATATCAAGAGCCTTCTTCTCGGCTCAGCCGCGGCATTCGTCGCGGTCTCCGGTGCGCGCGCCGCCGACGCTGTTGTGGTCGCCGAGCCGGAACCCGCCGAATACGTCAAGATTTGCGACGTCTACGGCGCCGGCTACTTCTACATTCCCGGCACCGAGACCTGCCTGCGCATCGGCGGCTATGTCCGCTATGACGCAAGCTTCGGCGACGCCGGCCGCGTTTTCGATGGCGCGACGACACACGACCTTTTGGACGGTGACGAGCAGCAGACCTGGAACAAGAATGCCCGCTTCAATTTGAAGACGTGGACCGGCCAGGAAACCGAGCTCGGCACGTTGAAGACCTATACCGAGACCCGTTTCAACTTCGGCAATACCAAACGCACCGTGAGCGGTGTTGATTTCAGCGTGCAGGACAACAAGGCGGTTACCCTGAACTTCGCCTGGATCCAGCTTGGAGGTTTCCGCGTCGGTAAGGATGAAACTGTCTATGATTCGTTCATCGGTTACGCCGGCAACGTCGTCCAGGACACTATCATTCCTTACGGCACCAAGGACACCAACCTGATCAGTTACTATTTCGACGGCGGTAATGGCTTTACGGCAGTCGCCTCGGTCGAAACGGGCTCCGGCGCTGACCAGTCGATCGACAGCTACGTTCCGTTTGTCGTCGGCGGCGTGAAATACAAGGGCGACTGGGGTGCGATCACCGCGGTCGGCGCCTATAACAGCACGTCGGAAGAATGGGCCGGCAAAGCTCGCCTCGACGTCAAGCCGATTACTGACCTGACCCTGTTCGTGATGGCGGGCTACGGCAGCGACGACAACGTCGCGAAGAACTTCTACAAGCCGTGGACTGGCAACTTTGCCGTCTGGGGCGGCGGCAGCTATGCCGTCAACAAGAAGACCTCTTTGAACGCCCAGGTCTCCTATACCGACGACCAAGACTTCGCCGTTGCGGCCAACGTCGCCTACACGATCGTTCCTGGTTACACGATCACCGCCGAAGTCGATTATTACGACAATTTCGATGCCGACGATGCCGACGCAATCGGCGGCATCTTCCGCTTCCAGCGCTCGTTCTGATCAAACGACGATCTCGTAAAAAACGGCCCGTAGCGATACGCTACGGGCCGTTTTGGTTTGGCGGCGGATTCGTCGCTCATCTTGATTTCGCCATCCAACCGGTGACAAGCTCTCGTCATGGAATGGCGCGACGAGGGAATCATTCTCGGCACCCGCAAGCATGGCGAAACCAGCGCCATTCTTGAGGTGATGACACGCGCGCATGGCCGCCATCTCGGTCTCGTGCGCGGCGGCCGTTCGCGCAAACAGCAGCCTGTCTTGCAGCCCGGCAATCGCGTCGACCTGTTGTGGCGGGCGCGGCTCGACGAGCATCTCGGCACCTTCCAGATCGAGGCTATCGAGATGAACGCCGCCCGGCTGATGGACAGCGCCGTTGCCGTCTACGGCCTGCAGACGATGGCCGCGCATTTGCGTCTTCTGCCTGAGCGTGACGCCCATGGCGGCCTTTACGAGACGCTTGCGGTGATGATCGCTCATCTCGACGATGCCGATGCCGCCGGCGAGCTGGTGGCCCGCTTCGAGCTGCTGGTACTCGACGAACTCGGTTTCGGCCTCGATCTCAGCCAGTGTGCGGCGACCGGCACCAGGCAGGACCTTGCCTATGTCTCGCCGAAATCCGGCCGCGCCGTGTCGCTGGCGGCGGGCGCGCCGTGGCGCGACAAGATGCTGGCGCTGCCTGCCTTCCTGCAGCGCGGCTCCGGGCTGCGCGCCGATCCGGCGGCGATCGAGGACGCCTTCCGGCTGACCGGCTTCTTTTTGACCCGCCGTGTCTACGAACCGCGCGGCATCGAGCCTCCCGGCGCCCGCGCCGGGTTTCTCGCCGCCTTGCGCAGGCATCATTCACCCGGCCGTGAATCCGGCAAGGCAAGCGCCGGGGAAGCCGCCACCGGGGAAACCACCAGATGAGCGAAGTTGAACCTGATCCCGAAAACGTTTCGCCGCTCGGCCTTGGCACCATTTCGCAGGTGGGCGAGGCCCATGCGACGGCCGAGTTCAAAGTGAATTTGACGCGGCCGATCACGCCAAGGACGGGCGAGGTGGTGTGCGAGGGCAAAGTGGTGCACAAGGGCCGCACGCTGACGGTTTCGGAAGCGGCGCTGAAGGACGCCAACGGCAAAGCTGCTGGCTTTCGGCACCGAAACATGCTCGATCTTTCCGGCCAATCTGGCGGCACGTTGAATGGACCGGCCGTTTGGCCGCCGCATTTGAATGTCACTGAACATTGAATGTCAGTGACAACTGGCCTGGTTTGGGGGAACCGCCATGTTTGAAGGCCTGATTGGCCTCGTCGCCATCATCGTGCTGTTCGTCATCATTTCACGCCAGCAGAGCCGCATCGGCCTGATCGAGCGCGAGCTTGGCGCCTTGCGCAGCCTTGTGCTTTCGGGCACGCCTGCGCTGCCGCCGCAAGCCAAGGAACCGGCTGCAAACGACAGCAAACCGGCGGATGCCGCAATCCCGCTTGCGGTCACAGCCGACATGGCCGTATCGCCACGGCCCGCAGCGGTCGTGTCAGCTACAGAGGCCGATGCCGATACAACGGCGCCGTCCGCGCCGGAGTCGGCGCAACCGGCGGCAGCGGCGAAGGCAGCTCGCCAGTCCGACGTCGAAACGGCGCTCGGTACCCGCTGGGCGGTCTGGGTCGGCGGCATCGCGCTGGCGCTGGGTGGCTTGTTTCTGATCCGCTACACCATCGAGGCCGGCATTTTCGGGCCACGCGTGCGGCTTGTCATGGCGGCGGCACTCGGGCTGGTGCTGGTCGCCGGCGGCGAGTTCATCCGGCGCACCGGCTTCAGGGTGCCGGTGCAAGGTGCTGCCGGTGCCTATATCCCGGCGATCCTGACGGCGGCCGGCGCTTTCATCCTGTTCGGTACCGTCTACGCCGCATACAGCATTTACGGCTTCATCGGCCCGACGCTCGCTTTCACGCTGCTCGGCGCCATCGGGGTGGCGACGATCGCGGCAAGCCTGGTCCACGGTCAGGCGCTGGCCGGCGTCGGCCTGCTCGGTGCCATGGTGACGCCGCTGCTGGTCGCCTCGCAGGCGCCCAATCCGTGGGCGCTGTTCGGCTATCTGGCGATCGTGCTCGCCGCCACCTGCGTCATTGCTCGCATCCGCGACTGGAGGCTTTTGATGGCCGCAGCCTTCGTCGCCACGGGCGTCTGGACCATCTTCTATATGACCGACGCGCCGGGGGCGAACCTTGCCGTCATCCTCTTTATCGACGGGGTGACACTGGCCGTGCTCGCCTTCGTCTGGCTTGGCCGCCGCGACGAAGCGGGCGCTGGCAGCGGCTTCGACTGGCCGTCAATCGCGCCGGGCTTCTTCGTCGGCCTTTCGGCGCTGGCCCTGTTTGTCGATCCGGCCTTCGTCGCCATCCGCGGTGCATTGCCGGGGGCCGCCCTTGTCGCAGCCCTGGTGGCGGTGGCTCTCTACCGGCCGCGGGCGCTTGCACTGCTGCACGCCGCCGGGCTGGCGACGGTACTGGTCTATCTCGGCATCATTCCGCCGACCACGATCGCTTCAGATTTTTCGGGTGGCGCTCTCGGCGTCGACGGCATGCCGGTCGTGGCGTCCGATGCCTTGATGCTCAGGGTCGGCATCGCTCTCGGACTAGTCTTCATCGGCGCCGGCTTTTGGGCGGCGCGCCGTTTTGCGGCCTCTGGCTGGCTGCGCGCCGCCGCATGGGCGGCCTGGAGCGCTGTCGCGCCACTGGTCATCCTGCTGGCGCTCTGGGCTACCTTCGGCAATCTCGACCGAGACCTTGCTTATGCGGCGGTCGCAGCCGTTTTGGTCGGAGTCTTCGTCGCCGGCGGCGAGTGGATAGCGCGCGGCGAAGCGCCGCCGCTAACCGGCGACGCTGCTGTCTCCTTTGCGCTCGGCGGGGCGGCGATTGCCGGCCTGCTGATGCTGCACATGGCCTTTGGTTCCGGCTGGACAACCATCCTGCTCGGAGCAGCCGCCGCCGTGCCGGCGCTGGCGACGCGCTGGCGTAGCTATCCGGTGCTTGGCTGGATTTCCGTTGGTGCGGTGATTGCAGTGCTTGGTCGCGCTGCCTTCGACCCGACCATCGTCGGTGCCGAGTTCCTGTCGAAGACGCCGGTGTTCAACTGGCTGCTGCTTGGATATGGCGTGCCGGCGCTCGCTTTCGGTTTTGCCGCCTGGCAGCTTGCCCGAACCACCAACGGCCGACCGCGCCTCGCAATGGAGGCCGGCGCCGCGCTGTTTGCCCTGCTCACCGTCGCCATGCTGGTGCGCCATGCCATGCATGGCGGCGTCATCGATACGGCTGCTGCGACGCTTGCCGAACAGGCGATCTACACGCTGATCGCCATCGGTGCCGGTGCCATCCTGGTCGCCATCGACATGCGCTCGCCAAGTTCGGTGCTGCGCTACGGCTCGATTGCAGCGGGCGTGGTCTCGGTCGTGTTCATCGTCCTCCAGCATTTTCTGGCGCTGAACCCGCTGCTGACGGATGAATCGACCGGCAGCATTCCGGTGTTCAACCTTCTGTTCCTCGCCTACCTCTTGCCGGCGGTTGCGGCCGGCGCACTGGCGCTCTATGCCCGCGACAAACGACCGAAATGGTATGCAGCGATGCTGGCGATGGTGGCGGCGGTGCTCGGCTTCGCCTATGCCACGCTGTCGGTCAGGCGCCTGTTCAAGGGCGAGTTCATCGGGCTGTGGAGCGGTCTCGGCCAGCTCGAGACCTATACTTATTCGGCACTGTGGCTGGTCATCGGCGTGGTGCTGCTCACCGCAGGTGTATGGCTGAAGTCGCAGGTGCTGCGCATAGCGTCGGCGGCGCTGATCTCGATCGCCGTGCTCAAAGTCTTCATCTTCGACATGTCGGAACTGGAAGGCGTGTTGCGGGCGCTGTCCTTCATCGGCCTCGGCGCGGTGCTCATCGGCATCGGCCTGTTCTATCAGCGGCTGCTGACAAGGGCGGCGAAAGCAAAGCTCGAGACGAGCAATAGCTGACGATTTCAATTTGGCCGGGAATAAACCTGCCACTGGCAGCGTTATTCATTTGCTTGGGTGACCGGGGCGGCGGACCGCTTCGCGCTGGCCGCTTGCGCCGCGCTGCAAAGGCGCGTTCAATCATCACGGACAGGGGCCCTCCAGAACCAGCGGTCATGGACGAAAAGAAGGCAGCAATCCTTGGTGAAATACCGCGTCTGCGCCGCTATGCACGCTCGCTGTTGCGCGACCGCGATTCCGCTGACGATCTCGTCCAGGATTGTCTCGAGCGGGCACTTGTGCGGCTCGACAATTGGCAGACAGGAGAAAGCCCCAGGAGGTGGCTGTTTACGATCATGCATCATTTGTTCATCGACCAGATGCGCAAGGTGAACCGGCGCGGCGAGGCAGCGATGCTGCCGCTCGAGGCGAGCGAGGCGCAGGCAGCACCCGCCGAGCAGGTCGAGAGCATCGCCTCGCGCGAGATCGTCGACGCGCTGCAGGCGATCAGCCCTGACCGGCGCGCGGCACTTGTGATGGTCGCCATCGAAGGGTTTTCCTACGCCGAAGCCGCCAACATCCTTGGGGTTCCCGCCGGCACCTTGATGTCGCGCATCGCGCGCGGGCGCGAGGAACTGCGCGCGCTGCTTGATGATACCGCGCGCCGCCGGTCGATAAGGATCGTCGAGAAATGAGCCGACGCGATTTCTCCGAACGCGACATCCACATGGCTCTCGATGGCGAGTTGCCGGGCGATGAGCGGACGGCCTATGAGGCATGGCTCGAGGCCAATGCCGAGATGAAGGCCAGGAGCGCACGCTACGCCGCCGACCGGGCAGCGTTGCGCGCAGCCTTTAACGGCGTGCTGGACGAGCCCGTCCCGGTGCGGCTGACCAAGGTGGTGGTTGGCGAGGCGCCGGTGGTCAGAGTGTCGCCATCGCGCTCGCGTTGGTGGCTTGCGGCCGCCGCTGCCGCCATCCTGGTGATTGGCGGCGCTGGCGGCTACCTTGCCGGCATCGGCCGCCTCGGCCTGGAAAACACGGCCGAAGACCAGCTTGCCGAAGAGGCGATCGCCGCCCATGTCATCTATGCCGCCGAAAAGCGGCATGCGGTGGAAGTGCCGGCAAGCGACAAGGATCATTTGCAGAGCTGGTTGTCGAACCAGGTGGGTTTGAAGCTCGTCGCACCGGATCTGGCGGCGCAAGGTTTCCAACTGGTCGGTGGCCGGCTGCTGCCTGCCGGCCAGGGCAAGGCCGCGATGCTGCTTTACGAGGACGACAAGGGCGAGCGCATTTCGCTCTTCGTCATCGCCGAATCGGCAGCCAAGGCCAAGGGCACTTATGGGGAAGAAGATGGTCCTGAGGCCGTCTACTGGCTGGACAAGGGTTATGGCTGCGCCGTCGTCGGATCGCTGCCGCGCGAGCAGCTGGCCGCAGTGGCCAAGAGCGCCTATGGCCAGCTTCTGGCGGGCTTGAAAAGCTGAGCAGGATCTCGTTTTTCCGGAGCCGCGCCGATGCCGAAACACGAAGGTCGTTTCAAAGCCTTTGCGCGACCTGCCTGCCTTGAAAACTGTCACAATTCGGCCCTAATCGAGGTGCGATAGCGCTTGCTGAATGCTGGCACTTCGGCTGGTGTGACCGATGTTTAGACTAGGGCAGTTTCCACAACCCAATCGAGGTTTTCTGAGCCCGCATGCCTGCCGAGATTCGCAAGGCCCGCGCGTCCGACGTCGATGACCTCGCCGCCATCGAAAAAGCTGTTTTCTCGAGCGACCGCATTTCTCGCCGCTCTTTTCGCCAACTGATCGAACGCGACACCGCCGAACTGCTGGTTGGCGAGAACGATGGCCACGTCGCCGGCTATGCGGTCGTGCTGTTTCGCAAGGGCAGCGGCGTCGCGCGGCTTTATTCGATCGCCGTCGGTCCATTTTTCGGCGGCCGCGGCGTTGGCCGCCTGCTGCTGGAACAGGCTGAAGCCGCCGCTTTCGAGCATGGCCGCATGATGCTTCGTTTGGAAGTCCGCGAGGACAACCCGCGCGCCATCCAGATCTACGAGCAGAGCGGCTACCGCAAGATCGGTCGCGAACCGGGCTACTACGAGGATGGCGCCACTGCGCTGCGCTATGAAAAGACCTTGCGCGGCGACATTCCGGTCGCCACCGAAGTGCCGTTTTATCAGCAGACTTGCGAATTCACCTGCGGACCATGCTGCCTGATGATGGCGATGGCTAACTTCGACCCCGGATTCGTGCCGGATCCGGTTATGGAAATCAGGCTGTGGCGTGAGGCGACGACCGTTTTCATGATGTCGGGGCCGGGCGGCTGCGAACCGTTCGGGCTGGCCGTCGCCGGCTATGAGAGCGGGCTTGCTGCTGAGATCTATGTCTCCTTCTACGGCGCGCTGTTCCTGCAGTCGGTGCGCAGCGAGGACAAGCGCCGGGTGATGGAGCTGGCGCAGGTCGACTTTCGCCGCCGCGCGGAACTTTACGGCATCCCGGTGAATTACCGTTCATTCGGGCTTGACGACATTCGCACCGCGATCGCAGAGGGAAAACTGGTACTGGTCCTGATCAGCGGCTTCCTGATGTTCGGCAAGAAGGTTCCGCACTGGGTATTGGCCATCGGTGACGACGGCGATCATATCCTGATCCACGACCCTTGGGTCGAGGACGAGCGGCAGGAGACGATCCTCGATGCTGCCAACATTCCCGTGCCTTACGGCATCTTCATGAACATGGCGCAATTCGGCCGCGACGGATTGCGCGCCGCCATCACTCTCGGAAAGCGCGACAGCCAATGACCTGGGTCATCCTTACCGGCCGGCAGAACGATCTCGACCAAGTGGCGACGCCGCACAAGATCATCACCAATCGCGACTACCTTGCCCATCCGGCACTCTTTCGCGGTCAGCGGCCGAAGGTAATCAACCTGTCGAACAATTACGGCTACCAGAGCCGCGGCTACTACGCCTCGCTGCTCGCGGGTTCGCGTGGCCATAAGGTCATCCCGACGGTCGAAACAATGATCGATCTGTCGGAGCGCAAGCTCTATGAGCACGCGTTGCCGGAACTCGAACTCGCACTCAACAAGTGCCGCAAGGATCTGGGCGGCGCTTTCCCGCAGAAGGCCTGCATCTTCTTCGGCATCGGACCGTCCAGGATCTGGGACCGCTTCGCAAAACTTCTGTTCGACTGGTTCCGTGCCCCGGCACTCGAGGTCCACATCAGGGACAGCGCCGAATGGGCCTCGATTCGCAAGATCGGGTTCCATCCCCTGGCCAGGATGACCGAGGACGAGGAAACGCACTTTCTCCAGTGCCTGGAGACCTACACCAACCGCGAGTGGCGCGACACCAAGGGCCGCACGCCGGCGCGCTACACTTTCGCAACGCTGGTCGATCCGCATGAGGAACTGCCGCCGTCGGAGATTTCGTCGCTGCGCCACTGGGCCAAGATCGCTGAAAAGATGGGCGTCGAAATCGAGCCGATCACCAAGCGGGATCTGGCCAAGCTCGCCAACTACGACGCGCTGTTCATCCGCGAGACCACTTCGATCTCCAACCACACCTACCGCTTTGCCCGCCGCGCCCAGCAGGAAGGCATGCCGGTCATCGACGATCCGCTGTCGATGATCCGCTGCACCAACAAGGTCTATCTCAACGAGCTGATGACCTACAACAAGGTACCGGTGCCGCCGACGGTGATGATTGCTGGCACTTCGGACCTGGAAGTTGCGGCGCAGACGCTGGGCTTCCCGCTGGTGCTGAAGATCCCGGACTCCTCGTTTTCGCGCGGCGTCAAGAAATGCGGCACCTTTGAAGAGTTGAAGACGCTCGCAACCGAATGGCTGGAGGATTCCGACCTCCTGATCGCGCAAAAATTCATTCCGACGGAATATGACTGGCGCGTCGGTGTCCTCGGCGGCCAGCCCTTGTTCGCCGTCCATTATCTGATGGCCAAGAAACATTGGCAGATCGTCAATCATAAGGCCAACGGCAAGCCCGACCAGGGCGGCATCAAGACCTTCACCCTGAAGGAAGCACCGGCCCATGTCGTCGAGACGGCGGTGAGCGCGGCGCGCTGCATTGGCGACGGCCTCTACGGCGTCGACCTCAAGGAAACCAGGGACGGCGTCTTCGTCATCGAGGTCAACGACAACCCCAACCTCGACCACGGCTGGGAAGACTCCGGCGAAAAAGACGAGGTCTGGGTGCGGCTGACGCAGTGGTTCCTGGAGCGGCTGGACCGGCCGGGGCGATAATATCCGAACTGAGGGGAAAAAGATGCTGTTCTTCGTAACCGAGGATTTTCGCGGCTGCGACCGCAAGGAGATCTACCGCCGTTTCCGCGACCAGGGCCGCCTGAAGCCGGACGCGCTTCTCGTGCACCACAGCTGGATCGCAGCGGATATGAGCCGCTGCTTCCTGGTGGTGGAGGCCGATGACGTCACACTCCTGCAGCGGTGGGTCATCGAATGGGCGGATCTGGTCGAATTCGAGATCGTTCCCGTGGCGACGAACAAGGATATGGTGGAGGCATTGAGCGGACATCTCTGACCCGTTGGGAACCTCCTGGTTCGCCACAGCTGAATGCCGCCTTCTTCTATCAAGGAATTAACACGCGGATCGAGTGTCATCCCAAGGAGATCTAACCCGGTTGCCCGCGCTTCCGCGAGACTGTCGCACTTAGCCGGACTGCCGGATCGTCGCGCTCGACTTCAGCAGCCGATTAATGTCCGACGCCTTTGACGGCACCCCGATCAAATAGCCTTGGGCCTCGACACAACCCTCCTTTTGCAGGAATTCAAGCTGCGCTTCGGTCTCGACACCTTCGGCGGTGACGGTGATGCCCAGCTGTGCGCCAAGCCCGATGATGGTGCGCACGATCGCCGCGGTATCGCGACTGTCGATGTCACGGGTGAAAGAGCGATCGATCTTGATCTTGTCGACGGGAAAGCGCCTGAGGTAGCCCAGCGACGAATAGCCGGTGCCGAAATCATCCAGCGCGATGCGGACGCCCAGATCGCGTAGCTGCCTGAGTGTCTTGAGCACCAGATCGCTCTCGTCCATCAGCACCGTTTCGGTGATTTCCAGTTCAAGCCGGTTGGCCGGCACGCCCGAGAACGCCAGGGCCGAGATAACGCTGCGGGCAAAGGTACCGCTTTTGATCTGTACGGCGGAGACATTGACGGCGATGCGCCAAGCCGCCCAGCCTGCCGCGGTCGTGCAGGCTTTTCGCAGCGCCCATTCTCCAAGCGGCACGATCAGCCCGGTCTCCTCGGCGGCCGGAATGAAGTCGTCCGGCCGTACCAGGCCGCGCACCGGCGAACGCCAGCGCATCAAGGCTTCGGCACCGACGATTTCGCCGGAGGCGATGTTCATGATCGGCTGGAAATCCAGCTCGAATTCCCGGCGCGACAGCGCTGCCCTGAGATCGATTTCGAGCGCCCGGCGTGCCCGCACCATCGCGTCCATGGCTGGTTCGAAGAAGCGGTACAGGTTGCGCCCTTCGCTCTTTGCCCGATAGAGCGCCATATCGGCATTTTTCAGCAAAGTGTCGGCGTCCTTGCCGTCATTCGGAAACAGCGCGATGCCGAGACTGATGCCGACACGCATGTCGTGTCTTTTGTCGCGAAACGGCTTTCCGATGATCTCGACGATGCGTTTGGCCAGCTTTTCCGCGTCGCCCGGGCTTTTGAGATTGAACTGGATGATGACGAATTCGTCGCCGCCGAAGCGGGAGACAACGTCCGTTTCATTGCGCAGGCACCGTTGCAGCCGTTCGGCCACGCATTTCAGCAGCCAGTCGCCGGAAGGATGGCCCCAAGTGTCGTTGACTGCCTTGAAGTGATCGAGGTCGAGCGAGAATATCGCCAGCGATCCGTCTCTCGTCTCACTCAGGGCTTGGTCGAGCCGTTCGCGAAGCATCGAGCGATTGGGCAGGTTGGTCAGTGTGTCGTGGTGCGCAAGATGGGTCATGCGCTCTTCCACGCGCCTGCGCTCGGTCACGTCGTCGAACGTCGCGACCCAGCCGCCGCCGCTCATCGGCCGGCGCGCAACCAGCAGCGTTCTGCCATCAGCGAGATGGCGATGCGTTACGTGTGTTTTCCCCGCCCGCAGGCAGGCTTCGATTTGCGAGATTTCGCTGTCGGGGTCGAGCTTTGTATAAATGCCCAGTTCCAGCAGCCGCTTGAACGCATCACGGTGGCTCATACCAAGCGGGAAGTCGGCCGGGCTGACATGATAAAGTTCCAGGAAACGTTCGTTGCGCACGATCAGCTTGCCATCCGCATCGTACATCAAAAGGCCTTGCGACATGTTGGCAAGTGCCGCGTCGAAACGGCGGTGCTGCTCCTTCAACTCCTGCTCGGCGCGCCGTTGCTCGGTGATGTCCTCGTAGATCGATACCCAACCGCCTGACGCCAGCGGCCGGTGCGAAATGTTGACGATACGCCCGTCTGCAAGCGTTTCCTCATAGGTGGAAGGTTTTGCCTGGTCGATATATGGCTTGCGGATGGCATAGAGTTGCTCAGCGCTTTGCGAGGCGATGCCGATATCCACGCTGTGCTGGAGGATGTCGAAAAACCGGATGCCGGGCCGCACCACTTCGGCGTCGAGGCGAAAGATACTGATGTAGTTCCTGTTGCAGATGATCATCCGTTCATCGGCATCGAACATGCACAGGCCATGCGACATGTTCTCGACCGCTGCCGAAAAACGCTCGTTCTGTTCGCGCAGCTCGTCTTCAATAGGTTGCGGCTGACCAACGCCTTTGGCCCTCTGTCGGCGGACGGACGAACCAGCCTTGATACCGGCAACGGGCATGAGGCAAGCCTATGGACCATGGTTAACCATGGCACTGTTGTCCCTGCCGGTTAATTTACCGTTTTCAGCCGGCTGGAACGGCAGTCTGGCGTCGCGACTTTTCGATCGCCGCAAAGCGTTTGAGAAAGGCATTCTGCGCCCAAGTCACCGAGCGCGGCGTGACGTCGAAGCGCTCGGCGTTGAAGCCGCGCGGCCTGCCGAAGAACTCCGTCGCCTCTGCCGTCGAAAAACCCGCAAGCAGCGTTGCTTCGAAATAAGCGGCGATCTGATCCGCTCGCTTGATCTCCTTGCGCAGTCCCGCGTCGAGTTCGGCCGGCAGTGAAAAGCGCAGATGGATGGCGCGCTGCAGCCTGATCTCGCAATCCCTGTAGCTGCCGCCCATCACGGATTTGAACGGCGAGATCATGTCGCCGATGACATATTCCGGCGCGTCGTGCAGCAGCGCCGCCAACCGCGCGTCGGCGTCGGCATCCGGCATCAGCTCGCCGACAAGCGTTTCGACCAGCAGCGAATGCTGGGCGACAGAAAAGGCGTGCTCGCCTCTGGTCTGGCCGTTCCAGCGTGCGACGCGGGCAAGGCCATGGGCAATATCGGAGATCTCGATGTCGAGCGGCGAGGGATCGAGCAGATCGAGCCGTCGGCCGGACAGCATGCGCTGCCAGGCGCGCGGCGGCGCCCCGGCGCGATCGGCAGCCATCAGGCATCCTCCGCGCCGATGGCTTCCTGCGGAAAGCTGAATTTCGCCCAGGACGGGATAGCGAGCGACACGGCGACATCCTCCGCCAGGATCGGCAGGCCGGCGTCGAGCGCTGCCTTGACCCGGTCGATGCGGGCAATGGCAAGGCCTGTCCTGGCCGCGGTCGAGCCAAGCGTGCCGACCGGTCGCCCCTCCACGGTCAACTCTGCGCGCGAAGTGGGCAGGGTGCGTTCGGCCGAGACAATCAACACCCGACGCCTGGCAGTGCCTCGATGCTGCATGCGCGAGACGACCTCCTGGCCGACGTAGCAGCCTTTCTTGAAGCCGACACCGCCGATCTCGTCGAGCAGCACGTCATGCGGAAAAGCGTCGCCGAATTGGTAGTCCGCACCGCTTTCGGCAATGCCATGGGCGATGCGAAAGGCTTGCCATGCGGCAAGGTCGCCGCCATCTGCGGTGTCATCGTAGAAGCGCTTGACGGCAGTATCGACAAACCGCGCATCAGCAAACGGTGCTGATTCAAATTGCGAAGTGGTTGAATCGCTTCCCCATGCGACGGCCACAACCGGCTGATCCAGCTTGGCAATTTCGACTTTGGCGCGCAATTTGTAGAGCGTCAGCCGGCGCATGAAATCATCGGCGGTCTCGGTACGGCATTCAAGTCGGAAAGCATTTTCGCCGGCGCGCGAGATCAGGAAGTCGAAAAGGATCTTGCCTTGCGGCGTTAGCAGCGCGCCGGGCTTTGCTTCGCTGCTGCCGAGCACGTCGAGGTCGGTGGTCAGGATGTTCTGTAAAAAGTGCTCGGCATCCGGCCCGGACACGGAAACGAGTGCGCGATCTCTGAGCGGGGCAAAGGGCATGGTGGGAAAACGAGCCTGATCTTGCAAAACTATCGGCCATTACGTAAGCCGCTGGCACTTCCCCCGCAAGAGACCGGATCCGTATGGCCCCCATCTACGATCTCATCCTGACAGGCGGCACCGTGGTCAATCACGACGGCCAGGGTTTTCGCGACGTCGGCATCAATGGTGGGCGCATCGCTGCCATCGGCGACCTCCGCCAGGCGTCGGCCGGTGAGACGATCGACTGCCGTGGGCTGCACATCCTGCCGGGCGTCGTCGACAGCCAGGTGCATTTCCGCGAGCCGGGCCTGGAGCACAAGGAAGATCTGGAGACGGGCTCGCGGGCAGCGGTGCTCGGCGGCGTCACCGCCGTCTTCGAGATGCCGAACACCAATCCGCTGACCACCAGTGAGGCAACCCTTGCCGACAAGGTGCGGCGTGCCACCGGCCGCATGCATTGCGACTTTGCCTTCTGGGTCGGCGGGACCCGCGACAATGCAAAAGACGCTGGCGATCTCGAGCGGCTGCCTGGTGCGGCCGGCATAAAAGTTTTCATGGGCTCGTCCACCGGCGACCTGCTGGTCGAGGACGACGAAGGCGTTGCCTCGATCCTGAGGAACACACGCCGCCGCGCCGCCTTTCACTCCGAGGACGAGTTCCGGCTGCGCGAGCGGCTTGGCGAGCGCATCGCGGGCGATCCGTCCTCACATCCGGTGTGGCGCGACGAGATCGCTGCGTTGCGCTGCACGGAGCGCCTTGTGCGAATCGCGCGCCAGGTCCGCGCCCGGATCCATGTGCTGCACATCTCGACCGCCGAGGAGGTAGGCTTCCTCGAACAGCACAAGGATGTCGCGACCTGCGAGGCGACGCCGCATCATCTGACGCTGAGCGCCGATGATTATGCGCAGTTGGGCACCCTGATCCAGATGAACCCGCCGGTGCGCGCCACGCGCCATCGCGACGGGGTCTGGTACGGCGTTGCGCAAGGCATCGTTGATGTGCTCGGCTCCGACCATGCGCCGCACACGCTGGCCGAGAAGGCAAAGCCTTATCCGGCGTCGCCGTCCGGCATGACCGGGGTGCAGACGTTGGTGCCGATCATGTTGGATCATGTCAACGCCGGCCGGCTGACGTTGCAGCGCTTTGTCGACCTGACCAGCCACGGCCCGCAACGCATATTCGGCATCGCCAGGAAAGGCCGCATTGCCGCCGGCTACGATGCCGATCTGACCATCGTCGATCTGAAGCGCCGCGAGACCATCGCCAACGCCCAGCAAGGCTCCAAGGCCGGCTGGACGCCTTATGACGGCAGGCAGGTGACCGGCTGGCCGGTCGGCACCATCGTGCGCGGCCGGCGCGTGATGTGGGAAGGCGAGATCGTCACGCCGGGCCAGGGTAGGGCGGTGGAGTTTTCCGAGGCGTTGGCGGGCTAAGCTCCTGTCTCCAAGAGACCATGCTTAGCCACTCAATCGCCGGCGACGAAGAACGTCCATTGTCCGGTCGGCGTGATGCCGACGCGGTAGAAAATGTAGGCACCGAACTGCTTCATGTCGTCATAGTCGCTGGCGGTGACGATCTTGAACAGCTCGACCCGTTGTCTGGCGTCGAGCTTGTCCAGCGGCAGGGCGAAGAAATAGGGCCAGACATAGAGATCCTGCGGCGTGCCGGCATCGACATGGACAAAACCGGCACTGAGCACTTCTTCCAGGATGGCGAGGATCTCCTGGCCTTCCGTATCGCCCGAAAGGCCCTTCAGGAAGGCGATCGGGTCGCCCTCGATGTCGCCCAGCGACAATTGGGTCATCATGTCTCCCGTGCCGATCAGCGGCCGAAGTTTTTCGATGTCGCCGCTTTTGCACGCCTCGACTATCAGATCGTGCATGCGCCTGACCGGTTCCGGCAACTTTGCCAGGTCGTAGACGACTTCGGGCACGGGCGCGTCCGGATCGACATGCGGATTGGCCATGCCGCCATCGTTGGCCGGCCCTTTCGGTTCGGTTTGTTCCGGCTCGTCGGATGGCGTCGGCTGGCTGGCCGGTGGTGGCGTCGTGCCGAGCGGGCCGGGCATCGGCACGGTACTTCCGGGCGGCGACATGTCAGCGTCGGGCGGCGGCGTGACCGGTGAGGGAAGATCTTCGCGCTTGATCTCGCTGAGAGCTTGAGAGGGACTGCTCGCAAGAAACAGTGCAGAAGGAATCATCGCGCAGGAAGCGGTGAACCAAATGCTGAGGACCAGGCCGCGCGGCTTGCCTGATATCGAAAAATTCACCGCCTGCTACTCCCTGGTTCCAGCCCATCCATGTGCCCGGACATGATGTCCGGCGGCGCGCCGTCGTCAAAGAACCGGGGTCAGTGACGCAGTCTTTCGGGCTCGAAGGCCCCGGCAATCACCTTTTCACGCATGCGATCGAGCAGGGCAAGCGCCGAGGTCTCGCCATTGGTGCGCAGCATTTCGCCGAATGCCGTTTCGAGGGCCGCCTCGGCGATGATTTCCGGCTCGATCCCGGCCGACAATCCTTCTGCCCAGGCTTCGCTGTGGCTTTCCACGGCGGTCAGGCGCTTTTCTTCCCTGACCAGCGCGTCGATGTCGTTGACGCCATGTTCCATTGCGATGTCCACCCTTTCAAGCGGTGATCCGTTGGACAGGGATCAAGCTTGAGTTGTCCCTTTTATACGCAGGCGCAGTAAGTATTTGTAAATGCGACATTTTTTTGGTCGTCGTCTACAATTTCCGTCGCGTCCAGCAAACCTGCGTCCGATCCGTTTCAAACTTAGCCGATTAGGCAGGCCAAGGGGACGGAAACCTTCAGTTTGAGTTAATTTCACATCTGCGCGCTAACGTTTCGTTAACATAGTTGCAAAAGTGCAACATCAGGTTTGCACCAAGACCTCACTCGAGGCAAGCGGAGAAGCGTCGAACGCGTCCGCCGCAACGGCGCCGACCCTTGATGCGGCTTTTCCGCAAAGCGGCTGCCGCCGTCAGTTTCCGTAGCGCGAGGCGATGTCGCGAGACAGCGTCTCGCCTTCCTTCATGTAGCGGCTGATGGCTTCCGTCGCCGAGGCGGTGCATTGCGTATAAGTGCCGCCGAACGACCGGTAACCGCGGTTGAAGCTGGCGATGAAGCGGGCGCGCCGCTCCGGGTTCGGATTTTCCGATGCGATCAGTTTTTCCATCTCGGCTCGCCACCGATCGCCCTTCTCGCCACACAGATTACGCAGGAAATGCAGCGAGCCGAGCACTTCCGCCAGCCGCATCAGCCCGGGCTCGAACGGTGCTTCGGCGGCAATCGCCGGGCGCGCACCGACAACCACACTGACGGCGAGGCATGCGGCGAGAAACGAAGACGTGCGGCTCATGGGTCCTTGTGCTGAAACAATTTGTCGCCTGCAAGGCGATTCTCTGGCTCAGATCTCGCCGTCTTTGTCGGGACCGAGTAGATCGTCGGCAATTTCAAACACTGCATCGGCGAGCGGCATCGCTGTCATTTCGGCCAGCGTATAGAAAGCCGCGGTCTCGGCATCGTCGCTGGCCACCGCCTCGCCGCCAGCATACTCGGCCCCAAACACCGTCAGCCAGTAGTCGACCGGATGCCCGTCGCCGCTGCCGTCGATGTGGATTTCCCGCAGCGGCCGGTAGCTGCGCGCCTGCAATCCGGTCTCTTCCAGCAATTCGCGCCGTGCTGCCTGTTCCAGCGTCTCGCCGGCTTCGACCTTGCCGCCGGGAAAGGCATGGAGACCTTGCGAGGGCGGCCTGGCCCGCTTGACCAGCAGCACCGTGTTCTCGCGCACGACGCAGACCGAGACTGCCGGAATGATCTTGCGTGCTTCCATGGGCTTCGGATCGCTCGATTGGCATAGCCCGTTGTGGACCGGCCGCCGGCGAACAGCTTTAGCGGTTGCGAAAGGCGGATTCCATGGCCACTTTCACATGCCACCAATTCGAGAGCTGAATTCATGTGCGGACGCTTTGCTTTGACGGCCACTCCGGACCAGACCGCCGCCTTTCTCAGCCTAGCGGAACTTGAGGAGTTTCCGGCCCGCTACAACATCGCGCCGACGCAGCCGGTGCTGATGGCGTTCGCCGGATTGCCACAGGCGCCGGGCTCGAACCTGCCCGACCGCCGCTCGATGCTGGTGCGCTGGGGCCTGATCCCGGCCTGGGTCAAGGATACGCGTAACTTCCCGCTGCTGTTCAACGCGCGTTCTGAGGGGGCTTCGGAAAAGGCGTCGTTTCGCGCTGCCATGCGCCATCGCCGCGCCCTGGTACCGGCTTCGGGATTCTACGAATGGCACCAAACCGGTGGCAGAAGAGGGCAGCCCTATTGGGTGCGGCCAAGGCATGGCGGGCTTGTCGCCTTCGCCGGGCTGATTGAGACCTATGCTGAGCCGGGCGGCTCGGAAATGGACACCGGCGCTATTCTGACCGCCCACGCCAATGCCGATACTGCCCATATCCACGACCGCATGCCGGTAGTGATCCACCCCGAGGATTTCGCGCGCTGGTTGGATTGCCGCACGCTCGAGCCGCGCGACGTGGCCGATCTGCTGAGACCCGCCCAGCTCGATTTCTTCGAAGCGATCCCGATTTCCGACCTCGTCAACAAGGTCGCCAATACCGGGCCGGAGATTCAGGAGAAGGGCGTCGTCGAGCTTGAGCCCGACAAGGTCAAGCGCCAGAAGTCCGGCGCGAACGACAGTCAGATGAGTTTATTTTAGCAAAAGCTACTATTACTGGTTCGCCGTGAGCGCCTCAAATCTTTCCCGACGCCATTCTCAGGCAGCGCGCGGCGAAACGATTTTTTGCGCCGGCTTCTTCTTCTTCGCGGTGTGCAGAAGAGCTGCGACGATTGCTGCCGGGCCGATCGCCCGGTAATGGCTGGCGAGCGCCGGTTGCTTGGCGCGGTTGGATTCTTGCTTAGGCATTGTTCTCTTCCCTGGTAACGTCTTCGTGTCTGCGTTTGCTGGCCGAATCCGACCAAATCGTGACGCTTGCTGATCTAGCCGGCGAATGTTTCATCACAGTGCCGACCTGTTTAATAAAATGTTTCAGTGGCTCAATTCCTGTGAGCCAACGATATTTTTGGCGAAGGTAGCGACTTGACGGCAACACCGGGCAAGGCGATAAAGCCGGCCATGAGAACGTCTTTCGCCATTTGTGGCATTTGCATTATTGGCTAGCCTCGCGCTGGTCCTGGACGTTTTCGCCTCATCTCCTCCCAGATTGGACAAACGCCCCGGCCAGCAGGCTGGAGCCGATTTGCGCCTCGGCGTAACCGACTCCATCCAGAGCACGATCCCAGAAGGTCATGCCAAAGTAACGCACCGGGAACGCACGTATGTCTGACGCATCGAAGAGCCTGCGCCTCTACAACACGCTAACGCGGAGCAAGGAGGATTTCTTCCCGATCGATCCGCGCAACGTGCGCATGTATGTCTGCGGCCCGACGGTCTATGACTTCGCCCATATCGGCAATGCGCGGCCGGTGATCGTCTTCGACGTGCTGTTCCGCTTGCTGCGCCATCTCTACGGGCAAGCGCACGTCACTTACGTCCGCAACATTACGGACGTCGACGACAAGATCAACGCTCGCGCGCTGCGCGATTTCGGCGGCGAAATTGCATCGGGCAAGCTGTCGCTGAACGAAGCGATCAGGCGGGTCACCGAAAAGACCGCCGGTCAGTTCCACAAGGACGTCGCGGCGCTCGGTTGCCTGGAACCGACGGTCGAGCCGCGCGCCACCGAGTTCGTCGAGCCCAGGCCCGACGGCAAGGTCGACATGATCTTCTTGATTCAACGCTTGATCGAACGCGGCCATGCCTATGTCGCGGCTGGAGAAGTCTTGTTCGACACCGCTTCCATGCCGGATTATGGGCAGTTGTCGAAGCGCAATCTCGATGAGCAGCAGGCCGGCGCCCGCGTCGCCGTCGATGAGCACAAGAAGAACCCGCAGGATTTCGTGCTGTGGAAATTGTCTTCGCCCGAGGAGCCGGGCTGGGACAGCCCGTGGGGCAGGGGTCGGCCGGGCTGGCACATCGAGTGCTCGGCGATGTCGGCCGCCTATCTCGGCGAGGTGTTCGATATCCATGGCGGTGGTCTCGACCTGATCTTTCCGCACCACGAGAACGAGATCGCGCAATCGCGTTGCGCCCACGGCACCGAAACGATGGCCAAGATTTGGATGCACAACGGTTTCCTGCAGGTCGAGGGCCAGAAGATGTCCAAGAGCCTGGGCAATTTCTATTCGATCACCGAATTGCTGGAGACGGATACCTTTGGCGGCCGCAAATGGCCGGGCGAGGTGCTCAGGCTGGCGATGCTGATGACGCACTATCGCGAGCCGATCGACTTTTCCGTGCGCAAGCTGGAAGAGGCGGAGAATACGCTGCGCAAATGGAAGCGGGCGGCCGATCTGGCGCCGCCGACGGCAAAGCCGGTGCCGGCGGATGTGATCGAAGCGCTGTCGGATGACCTTGCCACCTACGCCGCATTCCAGTTGCTGACGCAGTTGGCTGGTGATGCTGTTGATTTCAACGCAGGTAGCGGCAACGCAGCCGCCGAAGACAACGATGCTGCCGCTTCACTGAAGGCATCGCTTCTGTTCCTCGGCTTCGACATCGCAACAGCCAAGGTGGATGAAGACGCCATTGCCAAGGCGATCGCCAAACGCCTCGCGCTGATCGCCGCCAAGAACTGGGCCGAGGCCGACCGCATCCGCGACGAGTTGCTGACGCAAGGCATCCAGTTGAAGGACGGCAAGGACCCCGTCACCGGCGAACGCATCACCACCTGGGAGGTAAAAAGATGATCGATCATCTCGGCATCACCGTTTCGGATTTCGACGCGTCGAAGGCTTTTTACGACAAGGCGATGGCGCCGCTCGGCGCCTCGCTGCTCTACATGGTGCCGCAGGAATATACCGGCGGCGCCAAGGTCGGCGGCTACGGCCGCGACCGGCCGGTGTTTTGGCTGCATGCCGGCAAGGACAAGCCGAAGGATCATCAGCATGTCGCCTTCACGGCTCGCAGCCGCGCCGAGGTCGTTGCCTTTCACGCCGCGGCGATTGCCGCCGGCGGCAAGGACAATGGCCGGCCGGGCCTGCGCCCGCACTACCATCCGAACTATTATGGCGCTTTTGTTTTCGATCCCGACGGCAACAATATCGAGGCGGTTTGCCATGCCGCGGAGTAGTGCGCGATGAGCCTCGACAACAGACCAGTCTATACAGGCGGCTGCCAGTGCGGCGCGGTGCGCTTCCGCGTCGAAGGAGCTCTCGGCGATGCTTCCGTATGCCATTGCCGCATGTGCCAGAAGGCGAGCGGCAATTTCTACCTGCCGCTGGTCTCGGTGCGCGGCGCAAGGCTGGACTGGACGCGCGGTGAGCCCAAACGCTTCCGCTCGTCCAACGCGGCTTTGCGCGGTTTCTGTGCCGAATGCGGCACGCCGCTGACCTTCGAAGCGCCCGACGGGGTGGCCCTCGCCATCGCCACATTCGACCACCCCGAGGAGATTGCGCCGACCATCCAATGGGGTGTCGAAGCCAAGCTCCCGTACGTGGATCACGTCCACGAATTGCCAGGTGAGGAAACGATGGCCGACGTCTCGCCGGCCTCCTATCTCGCCGATCTCGTCTCCTACCAACATCCCGACCACGACACCGAACAATGGCCGCCGGAGGAAAAATCATGACCGAAACCGTTCGTACCGGCGGCTGCCAGTGCGGCGCCGTGCGCTTCCGCATCCACGGCGCGCTCGGCCGCCCGTCCATTTGTCATTGCCGCATGTGCCAGAAACAGTTCGGGTCGTTTTTCGGCGCGCTGGTGACAGTGCCGAGCGACGGCGTCGAATGGGTGCGCGAGGAGCCGAGTTACTTTCAGTCGTCGGTCAACATCGATCGCGGCTTCTGCACCCGCTGCGGCACACCGCTGACCTACCGCCAGCCCGGCGCGCTGGAGATCGCCATCGGCGCCTTCGACGACCGTTCCGATCTGGCGCCGCAGATCCAGGTTAACTACGCCGCCAGGCTGCCTTGGGTCGAGACGATCTTCGACGCGCCGATCCATGACGACCCGGATTTCTACGCGCGACAGGAATCCATCATCTCCTTCCAGCATCCCGATCACGAGACGGCCAACTGGCCGCAGCAGGGCCTGAAATTATGAGCAGCGAATTCCGTACCCTCTATCCCGAGATCGAGGCTTTAGAGTCCGGCATGCTCGACGTTGGCGATGGCCATCAGGTCTATTGGGAGCGCTCCGGCACCAGAGGGGCCAAGCCGGCTGTCTTCCTGCATGGCGGGCCGGGCGGCACCATTTCGCCAAAGCACCGGCGGCTGTTCGATCCGAAGCTGTACGATGTCATCCTGTTCGACCAGCGCGGCTGCGGAAAATCGACGCCTAATGCCTCGCTTGAAGCCAACACCACCTGGCACCTGGTCGCCGACATCGAGCGCCTGCGAAAAATGTGCGGCTTCGACAAATGGCTGGTGTTCGGCGGTTCGTGGGGTTCGACGCTGGCGCTGGCCTTTGCCGAGACCCACCCCGAGCGGGTCAGCGAACTGGTCGTGCGCGGCATCTACACGCTGACCCGCGCCGAACTCGAATGGTACTACCAGTTCGGCGTGTCGGAGATGTTCCCCGACAAGTGGGAGCGGTTTCTGGCGCCGATCCCGGAGGCCGAGCGCGGCGACATGATGGCCGCCTACCGCAAACGGCTGGTCGGCAGCGATCCTGTGGCGCAGGTCGAGGCCGCCCGCGCCTGGAGCCTGTGGGAGGGCGAGACGATCACGCTGCTGCCGGAACCGGAAACCAGCGGTCCCTTCGGCCAGGATGATTATGCCCTGGCTTTCGCCCGCATCGAGAACCACTATTTCGTCCATGCCGGCTGGCTGGAAGAGGGACAGCTGCTGCGCGATGCATGGAAGCTTAAGGATATCCCGGGTACCATCGTTCACGGCCGCTACGACATGCCGTGCCCGGCGTGCTACGCCTGGGCGCTGCACAAGGCGTGGCCGAAAGCGGATTTCCATCTGATCGAAGGCGCCGGCCACGCTTATTCGGAGCCGGGTATCCTCGACAGGCTGATCCGCGCAACGGACATGTTTGCCGGGAAATGACCATGGCTCGCGAGCGCCTTTATCTGTTCGACACCACGCTGCGCGATGGTCAGCAGACGCCGGGTATCGACTTCTCCGTCGAGGACAAGATCGCGATCGCCAAGCTGCTCGACGAGTTCGGCATCGACTACGTCGAGGGTGGCTACCCCGGCGCCAATCCAACCGACACCGCCTTCTTTGCCGAGCGTCGCACGGCCGATGCCAAGTTCGTTGCCTTTGGCATGACCAAACGGGCAGGAGTGTCGATCTCGAACGATCCTGGGCTTGCCGCGCTGGTCCAGTCGAAGTCGGACGCCATCTGTTTCGTCGCCAAGAGTTGGGACTACCATGTCCGCGTCGCGCTCGGCTGCACCAATGAGGAGAACCTCGAGGCGATCAAGGCCTCGGTCGAGGCGGCGCTCACTGCTGGCAAGGAGGCGATGGTCGACTGCGAGCATTTCTTCGACGGCTTCAAGGCCAACCCCGATTATGCGCTGGCCTGCGCCAGGACGGCCTACGATGCCGGCGCGCGCTGGGTGGTGCTGTGCGACACCAATGGCGGCACGCAGCCCTCCGAGGTGCGCGCCATCGTCGAAAAGGTGATCGCCGCTGGCATACCGGGCGACCATCTCGGCATCCACGCCCATGATGACACCGGCCAGGCGGTGGCGAATTCGCTTGCCGCCGTGGAGGCCGGCGTCCGCCAGATCCAGGGCACGCTGAATGGCATCGGCGAGCGCTGCGGCAACGCCAACCTGATCTCGATCGTGCCGACATTGGCGTTAAAGGCGGCCTTTTCGGGCCGCTTTGCTACAGGCATTTCGGCAGAGGCGTTGACCGGTATATCGCGCCTGTCCCGCGCCTTCGACGAGTTGCTGAACCGTGCGCCCGAAGCGCAGGCGCCCTATGTCGGCGCCTCCGCTTTTGCTACCAAGGCCGGCATCCATGCCTCGGCGCTGGCAAAGGAGCCGGCGACCTACGAGCATGTGCCGCCAGAGACCGTCGGCAACCGCCGCCGCGTCATGGTTTCGGACCAGGGCGGCAAGGCCAATTTCCTGGCTGAGCTGAAACGGCGTGGCATCGACATGCCCCGGGACGACCATCGCCTCGACGCGCTGATCGCCGTGGTCAAGGAGCGCGAGGCCGAGGGCTATGCCTACGAAGGTGCCGACGCCAGCTTTGAGCTTTTGGCGCGCAAGATGCTGCACGGCCTGCCGGAATTCTTCCGCGTCACTTCTTTCCGCTGCATGGTCGAGCGCCGGTTCGACGCCAACGGCCAGCTGAAGACGGTCTCGGAGGCGATCGTGAAAGTGCTGGTGGAGGGCGAGGAGAAGATGTCGGTGGCCGAAGGCCACGGCCCGGTCAACGCGCTCGACATTGCGCTGCGCAAGGATCTCGGCAAATTCCAGAGCGAGATCGCCGATCTCGAACTGGCCGACTTCAAGGTGCGTATCCTCAACGGCGGCACCGAGGCGATCACCCGCGTGCTGATTGAATCGCATGACGGCACCGGTGCGCGCTGGTGGACGGTCGGCGTCTCCGAAAACATCATCGATGCTTCCTTCCAGGCGCTGATGGATTCGATCGTCTATAAGCTGATGAAGAACCGCGACATGGCGGGCTTGGCGGCGGCGGAGTAAGAAATGGGCTTTTCGATAAGTTGGCTGGGCTTTCGCGGTTACGGGATAAAAGAAGCTGCGGCGTTGTTCGGGCGCGAGATTGGCGATCCATCGGAGATTTTCGAAGCGCCTGTGAACGCCTATGCCAGCGAAAAGAACTGGGCGATCATCATCCTCGATCCCTGCAGCTTTCCGAACCCGCCTCAGCAATATCTGGCCGCGATTTCGCAAGAGCGGGAAATCGTGATCGCGCACGTAGAAGAGCATGTAATGTTCGCGCGCGCCGAGCTCTGGCGCGACGGAAGGAACATCTGGAAAGTCTGGCACAGCGGCGACAAGACCGTGCGGGACTTGCATGTCACGGGTGATCTCCCCGCGTCTTTCGAAGCGCGCTGAAGCAACAGTGTTTTTCAAAGCAGGATGAAGAAGATAGCAAAGGTACAGAGGTCGATCTTGTTTTTGACCTTCCCCTCGATCTTGCGGCGGAACTGACGGGCTTTAGGCACGATGAAGGTTCGCCCGACAACGTCTTTTTCGAACTCAAGGAGAAGCCTGCTCCGCCTTGAGACCGTGTCGTGCCGGGCCTGCAATCACTCTCGCAGACAGCGGCAATTGTTCGACGTTTAGCGGTCGTGTTGAACCATCAGCAAGACTCCATTGATCCATCAGCAATTTGCGATGGTTTTGGGCAAGCCGCTGGCGCATAGCCTTGGGCCATGGCTACCCAAGCACTTCAAATCGATGCCGATACCAAAGCTCGTCGCGGCTTCCTGCTGGCGCTCGGCGCCTACCTGCTTTGGGGGCTGCTGCCCTTCTACATGAAGGCTGTCGCGCATCTGCCGCTGGCCGAAGTTATCGCCCACCGCATCGTCTGGTCGGTGCCGATCGCGGCCGCTGTCCTGGTCTGGGCCGGTCGCACTGCCGATTTCAAAGCGGCAGTTCGTTCGCCGCGCATCATTTCGATGGCGGTGCTGACGGCGGCGCTGATCTCGGTCAACTGGGGCATCTATGTCTGGGCGATCGCGGTCGACCGCACCATCGAGACCGCGCTCGGCTACTACATCAACCCGCTGGTCAGCGTCGTTGTCGGCGCGCTGCTCCTCGGCGAGCGGCTCGACCGCCTGCAGATCGCGGCGGTGGTGCTGGCGGCAATCGCGGTCGCGGTGCTGACCATCGACGCCGGCAAACTGCCCTGGGTGTCGCTGGTGCTAGCCTTTTCCTTTGCCGCCTATGGCTTCTTCCGCAAGACGCTGCCAATCGGCCCGAGCCAGGGCTTCCTGCTTGAAGTGCTGCTGCTGTCGGTGCCGGCACTCGGCTACATCATCTTCCTGATCGCCACAGGACAGGATCATTTCGTCTCGAGCTCGCTGAACGACACCGCCTTGCTGATCGGCTGCGGTCCGGTCACCGCCGTGCCGCTGCTGTTGTTTGCGTTCGGCGCCAGGCTGCTGCGCCTCTCCACCATCGGCATCATGCAATATATCGCGCCGACGATCGTCTTTTTGATCGCGGTGCTGATTTTCGGCGAACCTTTCGGCAGTGTTCAGGCCATAGCCTTCGGGCTGATCTGGGCGGCACTGGCGATGTACTCCTGGTCGATGGTTTCTTCGGCGCGCAAGACCGTTTCCGCATCAGCTCGAGCCGCGTAACGAAGAAAGGCGGCTGGCCGGTCTTAATGCCGGCAGCCGCGTCTTTCACGAGCGCTCAGCGCTTCGGCCCGAAGCCGGGATATGGCTGCAGCGGCACGACGGCGGCAATATCCATCATGCCGGCCTTGACCAGCGGCAAAGTTGCAAGATCGTGGCGCACGTCGGCATCGCTGCCGGCTTCGAACATCATGCCGCTGCCGGGAATGTCGCCCCGATTCCACACCTGACGCACGGCGCCTTCGGCATAGAGCGTGCGGCGCTGCTCGGCCTCGCCAGGCAGCAGCGGCGCGAAATCGGCGTCGGTGAACTTTTCGGTGTTGCGCGCTAGAAGGGCAAAGAACTGCATCGGAATCTCCTGATGTTGGCCGTTGGAATGGCGGAAATATTCGCTTCTGCTGGCCAGACAGTCCAAGACTGATTAGGCTAAATTTGAGACCTCACGGGACTTGAGCATCGAAGCAACAATGTTCGACCTGCGCCAGCTTCGCTATTTCATCACGGTGGCCGAAACCGGCAACGTCGGGCGTGCCGCCGAATTGCTGCACATCTCGCAGTCGCCGCTCAGCCGTCAGATCATTCAGCTGGAGGAGCAGCTGGGCGTCGCACTGTTCGAGAGGGCGAGGCAGCGTGTTCATCTCAATGCCGAGGGCCGCGCTTTTCTTGCCGAGGCGCGTGCGCTGCTGGCTCATGCAAGACGGCTGGAGGAGCTCGCCCGCAATCTCGCCAGCGGTACGGTCGGCCGTCTCGCCATCGGTTATGTGGAAGGTGCGGTCCATGCCGGGCTTGTCGCTCGGATGCTGCGCCAGTTTCGCCGCGACCGGCCCGAATTTCATCTTCAACTTAAGGGTCAGCGTTCCGCCGCCCAGATCGAAGCGCTGCGCGAACGATCGCTCGATCTGGGCCTCGTCTACACGCCTCCTCCTGCCGACGATCCCGACATCGCCGCCATGCTCATTATGCGCGAGCCGCTGGTTCTGGCGATGCCGGAAGGCGATCCATTGGCAGAAATCGCGGAGATACTGCCGCAGCAACTGGACGGACGCACCTGGATCACGGTGGTGCGCCAGCCTGACGACACCAACCGCAGCCAATTTCTCGCCGCCTGCGCGAAGGCGGGCTTCCTGCCCGACATTGCCTATGAGACGACCGATCCGTTGACGTCGTTGGGCCTGTCAGCGCCGGGCTTGGGCTGGCGACGGTGCAGGCCAGCCTGCGGAGTACCGCGCCGCCTCAGACCGTGTTTCGCGATCTGCCGTGGTTTGAACGCACCGTCTCGATCCATCTCGCCTGGCGGCGTCAGGACAAGCGTGCGGTCATCGGAGACTTGAGGAAGGCAGTAGGCAAGGAGTGAATAGTGAATAGTGAATGGACAGGCGCCGGTTTGGAAAGTCTTCTACTTCACCATTCACCATTCACCATTCACCATTCACCATTCACCATTCACCATTCACTCTACATCTTATCAATCACCGACTGCACACCCTCCGTCGGTGCATCGACGGAGGATCCCGCCACCATGATAGCGGCGACGATTGCTTCCGGATCCTCGACCACCAGCGGCTTGACCCGTTGCGCCGTGTGGATGAAGCCCTCCGTTGCCATGTGGTCGAGCAACGCCAGCATCGGATCCCAGAACCCTCCGACGTTGCCGAAGACGATCGGCTTGCGGTGATGGCCGAGCTGCGCCCAAGTCATGATCTCGACGATCTCCTCGACCGTGCCGATGCCGCCGGGCAACGCCACAAAGGCGTCGGATTTCTCAAACATCCTGTGCTTGCGCTCGTGCATGTTGTCGGTGATGACGAGCTCGTCGAGCCGGTTAAGCGCGGTTTCGGTCGCCTCCCGGTTGATCAGAAAGCGTGGAATTATGCCGGTTACCTTGCCACCGGCCTTCAATGCCCCTTCAGCGACGGCACCCATGATCCCTTTAGTGCCGCCGCCATAAATCAGACGCAGGCCGGACTTGGCGATCGAGCGGCCAAGCAGGTGTCCGGCCTTGATATAGGTCTCATCTCGGCCCGAGGACGAGCCGCAATAGACGCAGACAGATCGAATCGTGTTCATGTTATGATTGGTGATAGGGACTATAGGCATGGTCAAGCCCCGGGGCGGGCTTTTTCTTGTCGGCTTTGGCAAAACAGGCTAGACCGAAATTAGGTGGCTAAGGGGCAGGGAAACATGGCAATTAATCCATTGAAGGCGTTTTTGTTCGCCGCTGGCGGCTCTGTCGCAGCAGCGGGAACCGCCTATGTATCGGGCGCACTCGACCCGTATCTCAATTCTACCCGGCCTGCGGAGGTCGCGGCGCTGACGCCGCCGGCTTCGAAACCGGCCGCTCCGGCGACCGAGGACCGGCTGCCGCCTGCGTCTGCCGCGTCCACCGATGCGGCAGCGCCCGCCGCGCCGGCCACAGCAGGTGCAATCGTGCCGACCTTCGACATCGTGCGCGTCGAAAGCAACGGCTCGATCGTCGTCGCCGGCAATGCGGCGCCCAACGCTAAGGTCGAGATTCTCAACGGTTCGGCTGTGCTCGGCTCGACGGTCGCCGGTCCCGACGGCGCCTTTGCCATTATTCTCGACGATCCGCTGAAGCCCGGCGACTACACGATCACACTGCGCTCGACGGCTGGCAATGTCGTGACCGCCTCGGCGCAGACCGCCGTCGTTTCGATCCCCCAGAATTCCACCGGCCAGGTGCTGGCAATGGTCGAGGAGCCGGGCAAGCCGTCCGAACTGCTCACTGTTCCGGCCCCTCAGGCGAAATCTGACGCCTCGCCGCCTGTCGGCGAACAGGTGGCCGTTCAGCCACCCGCCACCGGCACCGAATTGCCGGCTGCCGCAGCGCCGGCGCCAGCCGCCCCGGCGGCTGACGTTCCAGCAGCGTCTGCTCCTGCCGCGCCGGCCGCTGTTGAAGCCGCGCCGGCTCCGGCAGCGCCCGCCACACCGGCAGCGCCCGCTACTTCCGCGGCGGAGCGGAAGATCGTCGTCGAAGCTGTCGAAATCGACGGCAACAAGATTTTCGTTGCCGGCGTCGCCGATCCCGGCCGCAAGGTGCGTGCGTATGCCAACGATATCCTGCTCGGTGACGCGAAGACGTCGCCCGACCGCCACTTCCTGGTCGAAGCGACACGCGACATCCCGGTCGGCACCTACACCATCCACGTCGATGCGCTCGACGCCAACGGCGTGACGGTGGTGGCCCGTGCGGCTGTGCCGTTCGAGCGCGAGCCTGGTGAGGCGGTTGCGGCCGTGGCGCCGGCCGAGCAGAAGCCTGCCGGGATAAAACCAGCCGAGCCGAATGCTCCGGCGACCGAAGCCGCACCGGCAACGGCCGCCGAAACGCCCGCAACTGCCCCCGCTCCTGCAACCGAGGCCCCGGCCGAAATGGCTGTCGCAACGCCTCCGGGCGAAACTCCCGAGACCGTGGCGCCAAAGCTCGAACATGCCGATGGTGCAGTCATCATCCGCCGCCATGACACGCTGTGGCGGATTTCGCGGCGGGTCTATGGCCAGGGCATGCGCTACTCGACCATCTATCTCGCCAACCAGGACCAGATCAGCAATCCGAACCGCATCTGGCCGGGGCAGGTGTTCAAGGTGCCGGAGAAATCGAAGGAAGGCGAGCCCGCCGATCTCAAGGCAATGGGCGACCAGATGACGACGGCGCCAGTCAAGGCCGAATAGCCGTTCTGCCCATCAGGATAGCTTGCGGCAGGGCCAGTCATCGTTTATCGCCGATGGACGATGACCGAATCCCCCCTCGTAACGGACCGAAGCCGCGCGGCAGATGAACGCCCGCCGGCCAACTGCACGCCGGCCAACTGCATGCCGGATAGCCGCGCTGTCGCTGTCCGGCTCGCGGCCCTTTCGCATCCAGCGCGGATCGAAATTCTCAAACACCTTTCCGCAAGCCGTTCCTGCTGCTGTCGCGAGGTCGTCGAGCATCTCGATCTGGCGCAGTCCACCGTTTCCCAGCATTTGAAGGTCCTGGTCGAGGCCGGGCTGATCCGCTTCGAGCCTGACCGCCAGCGCTCCCGCTATGAGCTCGACCGCGCCGCGCTCGCCGATGTTTCGGCATCGCTAGCCGCGCTGGTCGATTCCTGCTGCTCCGGCCGCTAAAATCATAAGGTAAACAAAAATGGCCGAGAAAACCGTTTCCGCAGATTCCGGCTCGACCTTCAGAACGTTGCGCAATCTCTGGCCCTATATGTGGCCGGCCGACCGCGCGGACCTGAGGGCCCGGGTGGTATGGGCCACCGTACTGCTGGTTGTCGCCAAGCTGACCCTGGTGGCCGGACCCTATTTCTTCAAATGGGCGACCGACGCACTGGCCGGCGATAGCAAATCGCCGCCGCCGCTGCCGGCCCTGCTGCTGGCGCCGGTCATGCTGGTCGTCGCCTACAATGCCGTACGGCTGGTGCAGCTCGGCTTCAACCAGTTACGCGACGCCCTGTTTGCACGGGTCGGCCAGCATGCGGTGCGCCGGCTCGCCTTCCGCACCTTCGTGCACATGCACGAACTGTCGCTGCGCTTCCACCTCGAACGGCGCACCGGCGGACTGTCGCGCGTCATCGAGCGCGGCACCAAGGGCATCGAGACGATCGTCCGCTTCACCATGCTGGCGACGGCGCCGACAATCGTCGAATTCGCGCTCACCGCCGGCATCTTCGCCGTCACCTATGGCTGGCTATACGTCTTGGTGATCGCGGTCACGGTCTGGCTCTATGTCTGGTTCACCGTCAGGGCGAGCGATTGGCGTATTTCGATCCGCCGTGAGATGAACGAAAGCGACAATGAAGCCAGCACGAAGGCGATCGACTCGCTGCTCAACTACGAAACAGTCAAATATTTCAATAACGAAACCATGGAGGCCGAGCGGTTCGACCGGTCCACGGCGCGCTACGAGGTGGCGGCGACCAGGACCTGGACCTCGCTTGGCTGGCTGAACTTCGGCCAAGGTGTGATCTTCGGTATCGGCATGACCGTCGTCATGGTGATGTCGGCGCTCGAGGTGAAGGCGGGCACACAGAGCGTCGGCGATTTCGTCTTCGTCAACGCCATGCTCATGCAGCTTTCGGTGCCGCTGAATTTCATCGGCATGATCTACCGCGAAATTCGCCAGGGCCTGACCGACATCGAAAACATGTTCGATCTGCTCGACGTCAAGCGTGAGATCGTCGATCGGCCGGGCGCCAAGCCGCTGGTCGTCGATGCCGGCAGGGTCGAGTTCCGCGACGTACATTTTTCCTACGACCCCAAGCGCAAGATCCTGAAGGGCATCAGCTTCGAGGTGCCAGCCGGCAAGACGGTGGCCATCGTCGGCCCCTCCGGAGCCGGCAAGTCGACCATTTCGCGGCTTTTGTTTCGCTTCTACGACATCCAGCGCGGCAAGATTCTGATCGACGGCCAGGACATTCGCGACGTGACGCAGGAGAGCTTGCGCGCTGCCATCGGCATGGTGCCGCAGGACACGGTGCTGTTTAACGACACCATCGCCTACAACATCCGCTACGGCCGCGTCGGCGCCAGCGAGGAGGATGTGCGCAAGGCGGCAGAACTGGCCCAGATCGGACCGTTCATCGAGCGGCTGCCCGACGGCTATCGCTCAATGGTCGGCGAGCGCGGATTAAAACTGTCCGGCGGCGAGAAGCAGCGGGTGGCGATTGCCCGCACCATTTTGAAGGCACCGCCCATCCTGATGCTCGACGAGGCGACCTCGGCGCTGGACAGCCACACCGAGCAGGAGATCCAGGCGGCACTCGACCTGGTCAGCCAGGGCCGCACCACCCTCGTCATCGCCCATCGGCTGTCCACAGTGATTTCGGCCGACGAGATCATCGTCCTGCAGGATGGCCAGATCGCCGAGCGCGGCACCCATGTCGCCTTGATAGCCAAGCGCGGCCTTTATGCATCGATGTGGGACCGCCAGCGCGAGGCAAGCGAGGCCGAGGAGCGGCTGCGCATTGCCCGCGAAAGCGACGAGTTCGGCGTCATCGTCCGCCGCCGCACCTCGGAGGTGAGCTGAAAATTCGTGCTTGACCTCAACTTAAGTTGAGATCGTAGGCCGTTTTGGATCGCAGCAAGATGCGTCGTTCAAAAACGGAGACAATCGATATGAATGGGATAAATCAGGCAGTTAGTGGCGGCAGTGTATTCCGGGTGGACAAGTTTGTCGTTCCGGCCAACGCCCGCGAGGAGATTCTTGCCAAGGTCCAGATGACGCATGATTTGCTGCGCCAGCAGCAAGGGTTCGTCCAGGATTTCCTGCTCGAGCAATTCTCGGGGCCGGGGGAGTTCAACCTCGTAACCATTGTCGAATGGGAAGGGCAGGCCGCTGTCGACAAGGTCGTGCCGATCATCAAGGCTGCGCATGAGCGCAGCGGCTTCAATCCTCAGGAGACCATTGCGCGACTTGGCGTCAAGGCCGATATCGCCAACTATCAGCGGATTCCCGGGGTGTAAGCTCTTCTACGGCCAGCCCGCGCCCGGCGCGGCAGCCTCGATGCTGAGCACCTGGCCGGTACGGGCATCGCTAATCATATGTTCGAAGCCGCGCCATTCGGCGGCGACGATGAACAGCGTTTTTCCCTCGCTGCCGCCGAGCATGCAGGCAAAACAGCCGCGATCGACGTCGACGCTTTCGAGCATCGCGCCGCCCTCGCGCACCCGCACGCAATGCCGGTTCGGAACGTCGGCGTACCACGCCGCACCTTCGGCATCGAGGCAGATGCCGTCGGGAAAACCGTTGCCGAGATTGGCCCAGATCCTGCGTTTGGAAAGGCCACCATCGGCAGCGATGTCGAAGGCGGTCAGCCGGTTGGCGTGGGACTCGGCAACGATAAGCGTCTTGTTGTCGGGCGTCACCGCCATGCCATTGGCGAAGGCGAGGTTCTCAGCCACCTGCTGAACCGAGCCGTCAGGCGCGACCAGCACGATGGCGCCGGGGCCGAAATGCTGGCCGGGACCCGGAGCAGGCCCACCACCATTGACATAGATGTTGCCGCGTCCATCGATGACGATCTCGTTCCACGGGCTCTTTGATAGTTGTCTCAGATCGGCATGGGTGACCAATGTCCCGTCTGCCTCCTGCCTGAGGATCAGCCCTTCGCGGCCGGACACGACAAGCAGGCGCCCGTCCGGCAGCCAGTCAATGGAATAGGGCAGGGTGGCCGGCACGGTGAGCGCGATCTCGCTGTTGCCTAGGGCGTCAACTGCGATGATCTGGCCTGTGCCCCAGTTGCAGAACCACAGCCGGCCATCGTGCCAGCGCGGTGACTCGCCGAAGGCCAAGCCGTTCATCACCACTTGCACTTGCCTAAGTCCTGATTTCTGCATGGGCCGAGAACCTCCAGATTTGCGCAAAATCGTCATGGCCGAAAGGCCATGAGAGGCGCTGTCTTGCCAAGGACGGGCGGGAGTGCTGCGTTCCGACAATCGCAATGAACATTTCCGGTTGATCACTTCGGCAGTCCGGATGCTGCTAACGGCATCCTGAAACGGCGGTGACCGCCACCCCCGAGCGCTCTCATTGTCGCGTTGCGACCGCGGGGTGTTTCCGCTATTGAGGCCGGACCTGGAACCAAGGTTGCCCTCATCCCATGAGCCTCGTTGACACGATCAAGAATGCGTTCGTTCCGATCCACCGCGAGGGTTATCCCTTTATCGCTGCGTTCGGCACGGCGACGCTCTTTCTTGGCTATTTCTCCTCGACCCTGTTCTGGATCGGTCTCATCCTGACGGCCTGGTGCGCCTATTTCTTCCGCGATCCCGAGCGCGTCACGCCGATCGACGACCGGCTGGTTGTCAGCCCGGCCGACGGCATCGTCTCGGCGGTTGGCCCGGCCGTGCCGCCGCGCGAGCTTGGCCTCGGCGGCGGCGAAATGACCCGCATCTCGGTATTCATGAACGTCTTTTCCTGCCACGTTAACCGCTCGCCGGTGCGTGGCCGCATTTCCAGGATCGAGCATCGACCAGGAAAATTCCTCAACGCCGAGCTCGACAAGGCAAGCACCGAGAACGAGCGCAACGGGCTGGTCATCGAAAGCCCCAATGGAACGGTCGCCGCGGTGCAGATTGCCGGCCTGGTGGCGCGGCGCATCGTCTGCTGGGCCGAGCCCGGCGGCGCCATCGGCACCGGCCAGCGCTTCGGGCTGATCCGCTTTGGCTCGCGCGTCGATGTATTCCTGCCCTCGACCGCGACGCCGCGTGTCGCCGTCGGCCAGACCGCGGTTGGCGGTGAGACGGTGCTGGCGGAATTCGGCGGCGTTGCCGCAACGCCGCTCGTGCGGGTCTCCTGACCGGTGGCGCCGCCGTTCAAGAAATTCGAGGCGCATGGCGGCGGTGGCCCGCGCATTCGCGAAATCCCGATGCGCATGGTGCTGCCCAATCTGGTCACGGTGCTTGCCATCTGCGCCGGCCTGTCCGGTATTCGCTTCGGCTTCGAGGGCCGCTTCGAGCCAGCGGTGGTGATGGTGCTGCTCGCCGCCTTCCTCGATGGTATCGACGGCCGTCTAGCGCGAATGCTGAAGGCGACTTCCAAATTCGGCGCCCAGATGGATTCGCTGGCCGATATCGTCAATTTCGGCGTGGCACCGGCGCTGGTGCTCTATGCCTTTCTGCTCGACAGGGCAGGTTCGCCGGGCTGGATCGCCGCGCTGCTGTTCACCATCGCCTGTGGGATGAGGCTTGCCCGTTTCAACGTGCTCGACGAAGAGCTCGACCGTCCGCAGTGGCAAACCGAATATTTCGTCGGCGTGCCGGCGCCGGCGGGTGCGGTGCTTGTAATGCTGCCGCTCTATCTGTTCTTCCTCAGGCTTGGGCTTGAACCCAGCCGCCTGGCAGCCTTCATTGCCACCGGCTTTACAATATTGGTGGCGTTCCTGCTGGTCAGCAGACTGCCCGTCTATTCCGGCAAGAGCGTCAGGATACCGGGCGACAGGGTGCTGCCGATCATCCTCGCAGTCGTCCTCTACGTCCTGCTTTTGATGACCTATCCCTGGTATACGCTGACGGCCTCGGTTGCCGGCTATCTGGTCTTCTTGCCGTTCAGCGTGCGGGCCTATTCGAGACGCGCCAAGCGCGAAGGCGAGAAGGTGCCGTCCTCGGATATTGGCTGACGGATTTGGTGCCAGTTCGCGTTGCGCCTGGCAGTGCATGATTCCAAAAAGGCTCGCAGAGCACGCGGCGCTGTGGAACGCACCTCAAAAACCCCGTTTTCGGAACTTGCTGGGCGGCTAGACCGTTTGTGTTGGTAGGTCCGCCTGAGCGGCTGCTCGTGATACGTCGTCAACGTAGCGCAAGCTGCCGCATCGGGCGCAGAACCATCGGAAAACGAGGAGAAATGGCTGTCATCCTCATCGGCGCGTTACTGACTGTCGCCGGCCTCGTGTATATGGCGATTGCGGCCATCATGCGCGGGCGGCTTAGTGAGCCGGCCGCTGTCTCCACCGCGCCGGACAGTCCGACGCCCAATCTCGCAACACCAGGTCCGACTCTGGAGCCGCGACGACGCGGGCTCCGTTTTCTCGGCCTGTCGCAGAACTGGCCGGGCCTGCTGATGATGGCCGTCGGCGTCATTCTGCTGTTGTCGGTGGTAGTCCTCTAATGCATTCGCGCAAAAGTGTGCAGCGGTTTTGCGATAACGACATGCATAAAAACAAGAATCTAAAGCGCGTCGCACAAGGCCGGTCGAACGCGACGCGCTTTAGAATTTTCGACAGCAAGCCTCAGGCGGCTGCGCTCAGTCCCAGCCTCTCGAGCGCCAGCTTTCTAGTCGAGACATAGTCGGTCTTGCCGGAGCCCAGTACCGGGATCTCCTCGACCTTGACGATGTCGTTCGGCACCATCAGTTCGGCCGCCCCGGCTTTTTTGCCGAATTCGCGCAATTCGTCGGGATCGGCATTGTCGGCCGTGGTGACCAGAACGAGGCGCTCGCCGCGCCGCTTGTCCGGCACTGCCACCACGGCGTGATGCTCTTCCGGCCACAGCGACTGCACCAGCATCTCGACCGCGCCAAGCGATACCATCTCGCCGGCTATCTTGGCGAAGCGCTTGGCGCGGCCGCGAATGGTGATGAAGCCTTCGCGATCGACCGAAACGATATCGCCGGTATCGTGCCAGCCTTCGAGCGGCTGCAACTCGCCCGGCCGGTCGCCGGTCATGTAGCCCATCATCAGGTTCGGCCCGTCGAGCCACAGCCGGCCGGCGTCGCTGATGCCTTCGACCGGTTCGAGTTTCATGCGCATGGCCGGCAGCAGCCGCCCGACCGTTCCGTCGCGGCCGTGGATGGCGGTGTTGACGGCAACCACTGGTGCGGCCTCGGTCAAGCCAAAACCTTCGATGATCTCGGCCTGGAAGCGCTCGCGGTAAACCCGGCGCGTCTCCGGCTTCACCGCCTCGGCACCGGCCACGACGAAGCGCAGGCTGGAAAAATCGCCGTCCTTGGCGGTGCGGGCATAGTTGGCGAGGAACGTGTCGGTGCCGAACATCACCGTCGGCCGGACCTTGCGCGCCACCTCCGGAATAAGTTTGTAGTGGAGCGGTGACGGGTAGAGGAACAGCTTTACTCCGGTGACCAGCGGCAGGATGGTGCCGCCGGTCAGCCCGAACGAGTGGAACACCGGCAGCACGTTGAGCAGGATATCGGCCGGCGAGATGGTGATGCGGGCTTCCGCCTGCATCGCATTGGCAAGAAGATTCCGGTGCGACAGCACCACGGCCTTGGGCGTGCCTTCCGAGCCGGAGGTGAACAGGATCACCGCCGGCTTGGCCGCATCCTGGCGCTGCAACGGCCGGCGCCACAGCAAGGCGGCTGCGGCCTTGTCCAGCACGGTCACGCTTGCGCGGACATCCTCCAGCCACAGCAGTTTCGCCCCGCCCTTTTCCACCGCCTCGACGATGTCGGCGAGGTTGGCCTTTTCGACAAAGGCGCGTGAGGAGACCACGGTGCGGATCATTGCCGTGCGGACGGCGGCGGTGACGCTGGCCGGGCCGGCGGTATAGTTGATCATTGCTGCCACCCGCGCAGCCGACAGAAGTCCGACGAACGACAGCACGACGCCATTGGCGTTGGGCAGGAGCAGCCCAACCGCTTCGCCCGGCGCTGTTATTGCCTCGAACCGTCGGCCCAAAACCCTGGCGCCGATGAACACTTTCCGGTAGCTCAGGGCACCGCCAATGACGTCCTCGATTATTGGGTGCGAAGCGCCAACACGATCGGCCGCATCGCGCATGGCGAGGAACAGCCCTCGGTCGAGATCACTGCCGAAAAGCCTGGCCTCGGCGAAGCGATCAAACAGCGCATTGGTGTTGGAGGCCTGATCTGGGTTCCGCGCCACCAGCTCGGCGATGGTCATCGGCTCCAGCGCGCTGATCGACAGCTGCGGAAACCAATGGCGCGGCGCCTTGTCCGCCGGCGTCAGCGAGGCCGGCAGGCTGCGTGCGCCGGCAACGAAGACCGGCACGATACGGGCGTCGGCCTGCATGGCGATACGGGTGATGGCGCGAAACAACCGAAACGACTTGACGTCTGGCTCGACCGCATCCGGCAGGTAAACGGCGAGCCGGCCCTTGCCCTTCAGCACCCGCACCAATCTGCGGCTGACGAAGACATGCTCGGCGTTGAAGGCGATGGTGCGGCCGAGCTCGCGCCACGGCTCCAGCCACGGCGATCTGGCCGAAGCCTGGTCGAGGATGTGCAGCGTATCCTCCGGCAGCAGCGACAGCATCAGCGCCGGCTCGATGCGTGACTGATGCCAGATGACATAGATGACCGGGGCCACCGACCTGCGCGCAATCTTGATGCGGTCGTCGCTGATCCGGTAGGCGAGCTTGAACGGCACGTAGAGCAGCGCCTGGCTCAAACGCAGGCCGAGGCGGAACTTCTCCACCACGCCGATCAGCAGCCAGGCCGCGACAAGACCCGCAAGCAGCGCCAGTGTCAGGATCATCGCCGCATCTCCCAACGATCTCACGTCGCGGCTCTTCACCGGCCGCTTCGGGTGAGAACCTAGCCGAAGTTGGATCAACGTCAATGCGGCTCCATTTTTCCCTCTCTCCTATGTTTGATTCGCCTATGTTGATTCGGCTCGGCTGCTTATCGCAGCTACGCCGCTTTCATCCTTCCGCTGATGAAGCGGAATTCCTGCGTCTTGCCGCCAAAGCCATAGGCGGCCGCAGGCACTTCATGCACGAGGGCGTAGCTTTCCTCATGCACCTTACCCAGCAGCCGGCCGAATGCCGCGAAAATTGCCTGCAGATACGCCTCCAGTTCGAGTTTGGTGTTGGTACCGTCGACAACCTTGATGTCGAGCCAGGCCGTGTTGGTGCCATGCTCGGCCAGCGACTTGCCGCCGGCGAACCAGTGCTCGGGGTCGTGATAGGAAATGGCAACAGCTGTGATCGTCGCTTCCTTGCGCAGATGCGTGGCTGTCAGTTCGGTCACTTCCCTGGCAATGGCGGCGGACAAAGCGGCATCGGGCTTGCCGGTAACGCTGACATTGATGATCGGCATGTTTCTTCTCCTCGGTTTCAAGCGGCGCCTCTTCGCCGTCGAGAAAATCATGCCATCGTCCTTTGATCAAAAAAATAGAATTGTTTTTGATAAACACTTTGATAGCATCGAATTATGCAGTTGTTCGATCCCGACCTCCTCAAGACTTTCCTCGCTTTCGTCGATGGCGGTTCCCTGGCGCGGGCCGCGTCGATCGTCGGTCGCTCGCCGTCCGCAGTGACCGCGCAGATGCAGCGGCTGGAGGATGTTGTCGGCGAACCGCTGCTGGTGCCGCAGGGGCGAGGGCGCGGCCTGACGCCGACAGGCGAGGATCTGATCGTTCACGCGCGTCGCATCCTTGCCGCGCACCGCGAGGCGTGGCTGGCCCTCAAAGGCGCGCACGCCGACGGGCGCGTCGCCATCGGCACCACGCAGGATTTCGCCGACAGCGGCTTGCCGCAGCTTCTCAGGGCTTTTGCTGTCAGCCATCCGCGCGTCAGGATCGAACTGCGCGTCGGCCGTTCCGCCGAACTGGCGCAGGCTTTGCAGGCCGGCACCCTTGATCTGGCCATTGCCATGCGGCAGGTGCCGACACGGGACGAAGTCGGTGTGCTCAAGGAACCAATGATCTGGCTTTGCTCACAGAACGGGCTGGCCACCCGCCACGACGAACTGCCCCTGGCGCTGCTCGATCCCCATTGCGGGTTTCGCGAAGCGGCGACCAGTGCACTCGATGCGGCCGGCCGTCGCTACCGCATTGCTGCTGGCAGTGCCAGCCTTGCCGGCCTGCGTACGGCGGTGCACGCCGGCATCGCCTTGACGTTGAGGACGGCGCGCTTCGCTCATTCCGGCATCGTCGAGGCGCCGAGCGATCTTGATCTGCCGCCGGTGCCGGTCGCCGAATTCGCCGTCCGCTTGCGTGAGGATGCCGACCGGCCGGCGCAGGATCTGGCAGCGTTGTTCAGCGGCAACCTGGCCTTGGCCAATTGAGCCAGCAAAGAAAAAGCCGACCTTGCGGTCGGCTTCTGAGTAGGACGGGCCGAGGGGTTTGGGGGGACTTGGGGTGGCCCGTCGCAGCCATAATGCCTGAGCCCTATGATGGTTCCATGACTTTTCAAATTAATTTTCAGGACCGGATTTCTCGTGATCGGACCACCAACTCGCGCTCGGACGCGGCGAGGATTGGTCATGCATCCGCTGCGCGCTGCCTGGCCATCAGCCAGTCGCGGCCGGCGTGAGCGAACACCGCGCAAAGCACGATGGCGCCACCGACCATGCTGGCTGCCGGCGGGATCTCCGCCAGGAACAGGAAGGCAAACAGGATCGCGAATGGCACTTCAGCTGACCCCAGCAATCCGGACTCGGCCGCCGGAATAAGCCGGGTGCCCTCCGTCCACAGGATCGAAGCCAGCGCGAACGAGGCGCCGAAGGTGGCTAGAAGCACAGCGTCCCTGGCCGAGACAGCCAGCGGATCGGCGACGAACCAGCCGAGCACGAACAAAAGGAATGCCGACACCGCACCCGCCCACACCACCGGCGTGTCGCGGAAGGCGCGCACCATGATCATGTAGAGCGCGCTGCCGATCGTCATCAGCAGCGCCAGCCCGTCGCCGAACAAATGGCCGGTGCCGAAGCCGGACCAGACCATGATTGCCACACCGCATAATGACACAGCGGCGGCGGCAAGCGTCTGCAGCCGGAACGGCTCGCGGACCAACAGGAGGGCCAGCAGCGCGGTGACGAACGGGGCCGTGGCATAGATGATCGCGACATTGGCGACAAAGGTGAACTTGAACGCCGAGATAAAGGCGATGCTCGCGAGCGCGCCCTCGATCGCCAGCAGCCAGCCTCGCCAGCCGAGCCGCAAGCTGTCGCGACCGCCGGAGCGCTGGCGGCGCCATAGGACATAGAGGCTGATCAGGATCGAGCCGACGAAGCCGCGCCAGCAGGTAATGGTCAGGGGGTCGGCATGGATCGATTTGGTCAGCACGCCGGTGAGGCCGAAGACGGCCGCCGATGCCGAGACCAGGATGATGCCGAGGGTACGCTCGCGGGCGCTTTCCACTGTGCATGGCATGTCCAGCGATCCCGTCATCTCACCAGCCTACGCTGCCCCTTCCTGACACCATAGTGTCAGCTTGAGGCGTCCTGCATTGAAAACAGCAGGTAGGCAGCCCCGGTGAACAGGATTCCGACAAGAACCCGTTCGCGGGTTTTCACGATGGCGATATCGGCCATATGTCCGGCGGCCTTACGAATGTGTTGCGAGAGACGGTGTGATGGCGTTGGATGCTCCCCGTATCGTCAGGCTATACCGGCGAAACCCTGCCAAGCGCTACGCCAGCGGGGACTGGCGTTTGGGCAGGCGGCATCGCCGTTAGGCAGCGAAGCCAGGCAACTGTGGGAGAGAAACGAATGGACGCGATCGCATTGAAGGCCATGCAGGCGCCGCTGAAGGTGGCCTATCGCGACGACGCCTCGCGCGCGCTGATTACTCTCCGCGCCAAAGGCTCGATCGATGACCAATCGATCGCCTGCAAGGTCGAGACAGGCAGGGCGATCGCCATTGCCGGGCTGCATCCGGCGACCGGCGGCACCGGGCTCGAACTCTGCTCCGGCGACATGCTGCTGGAGGCACTGGTGGCTTGCGCCGGCGTCACGCTGAAGGCGGTGGCCACGGCGCTGGAATTCAAGCTTGGGGCCGCCACGGTGGAAGCCGAAGGCGACCTAGACTTTCGCGGCACGCTTGGCGTGGCAAAGGATGCGCCGGTTGGCTTCCGCGCCATCCGGCTGACATTTGGCCTCGACACCGACGAGCCGCAGGAGCGCATCGATGCGCTGCTCAATCTGACCGAGCGCTACTGCGTCGTGTTCCAGACCATCAGTCAGAAGCCGGAGCTGACGGTAAGCGCGCGACGCTGACGATCTCCCCCTCAAGGGGGGAGATCACGCTGTCCTACTGCGCCGACGGCTCCTCGGCGTCGCCCTCGTCGGCGAAGGGCGAGGCGCTCGGCACGCACTGCACCGACCAGCCGGCCGGCGTCGGTTGCTTCTGGTATTCGGTTATGGCGAAGGCGCACTGTTCGCGGGTGTCGAATGTGCTGGGCAGCACGACCATGCCGCCTTGCGGGCCGGCGATCACCAGATACCAGACTAACGCTACGCTCGGTGCCGCCATGAGTATTTCCTCGCTCTGCTTGTTTTGGGACTCGCACGATCCTAGCAACTCCGGCCCAGGGGCGAAAGCTGGGCCAAAGCGCGGCGTTAAGCCACGGTATCACAGCCACGTGATGTCGGGTCGTTTTTTTGGTTCAGTTCGCCGCAAAACAATAGAACAGGCCGTCGCCGCCGGTGCCCTTCAGCGCTTCCTGGCTGCAGCCACCGCGTGACGCATGCGAGGAATTCCACGATTTGGCGGCTGCCGAATCATCGAGGCCGGTACGATCGTGATGACCCATCATCGCCACACCTTCTGCTCCGCTCAGCGTCCAGTCGCCGCAGGTCTGGTCGGCTATTTTCGTGCCATCCGGGTTGGAGCCGGTCAACACGTCGTGCCGGTTGGGCGCGTCGCCGCGGCCGTTGACCATTTGGCCCTTTTCGTCGAGTGCCGTCTGTTTGGTGATGGCGTTGGCATCGCTATGCAGGGAAGCGACATCATCGGCGATCTTGACGCCCTTGGCGTTGAACCACGGGCCTTTGCCGATACGGTCGCGTGCATCGGTATCGCTGGTCGAGAGATAGGCGCGCCATGTCTTGCCGGTAACGCCCGCGGCTTCGGCCAGTGAACTACAATGGGCGTCGGCGCCGGCGAGACCGCCGAGATCGGCGCCTTTGCCAGAGCCGACGCTGGTGACGAAAAAGCTCATCGTTGCCTCCTGCGACGACGCGGCGCCGATCACTGCAAGCAGCGCGGTGGCAGTCAAGAGAAGCAGTCTCCGCATATGGTCCTCCGTTTCTCGAATTGTGGCACCCGAACAACGTTGGTGCCGGCGCAATTCTTCCGGCAAAATGCGATGTGTGGCTACTCCGGCTGCCGGTAGGCGACAAAGCGATTGTGCTTGGCCTGGAAGATCAGCCCGGTCTCCTTGAGCGTGGGGCTGGCCAGCGGCACGATTCGCTTGGCGATCTCCGAAGGGTGCGGCAGTGTTTCAGGATCCTCGCCGGGTACGGCCTGCGCCCGCATCGCGGTGCGCGTTGCCCCGGGATCGGCGGCATTGACCCTGAGCGGCAGGTTTTCGGTCTCATGCGCCCATGAACGCGTCATGGCCTCGACCGCCGCCTTCGACGCCGCATAAGGCGCCCAGAAGGCGCGTGCGGAGTGGGCAAGGCTGGAGCTCAGCACGATAGCACGGCCGGCATCGGAAAGCCTGAGCAGCGGGTCGACCGAGCGGATCAGCCGCCACGTTGCGGTGACGTTGATGGTCATCACTTTCTCGAAGGTCTTGGCCTCGACATGGCCGATCGGGGCGATGACGCCGAGCACGGCGGCGTTGGCGACCAGTATGTCGAGCTTGCCCCAGCGCTCGTGGATGGCGCCGCCCAGCCGGTCGATCCCCGCCATGTCGGCAAGATCGAGCGGTACCAGCGTCGCCTGTCCGCCACCTGCCTTGATCTGGTCGTCGAGTTCTTCCAACCCGCCGACGGTGCGGGCAACCGCAATCACATGCGCACCGGCGGCGGCAAGCTCCCTGGCGATGAAATAGCCGATGCCGCGCGAGGCGCCGGTGACGACCGCAACGCGGCCGGAGAGGTCAAGGCTCATACGATGGATTCCGACAGGCAAGGTGAAACCGCCGTGAGGGGCTAAGGGGAGGGAGACAAACGGACCGGCAAGGCCTACGACCCGCCGGCCGCTAACAGCGACAGTGTGCGCACATTGTCGGAGCCTTCGAAGTCGGCAAGCCGGGTCGGATACTGGCCGGTGAAGCAGGCGTCGCAGAATTGCGGCTGCTCGTTGTCGCGGCCGGCCTCGCCGACGGCGCGGTAGAGCCCGTCGATCGACAGGAAGCCGAGCGAATCGACGCGGATGAACTCGGCCATCTCCTCCACCGACATGCGCGACGCCAGCAGCTTCGACTTTTCCGGTGTGTCGACGCCGTAAAAGCAGGAGGCGCGCGTCGGTGGCGAAGCGATGCGCATATGCACTTCCTTGGCGCCGGCATCGCGCACCATCTGGACGATCTTCTGGCTGGTGGTGCCGCGCACGATCGAATCATCCACCAGCACCACGCGCTTGCCTTCGATCATGCGGCGGTTGGCGTTGTGCTTGAGCTTGACACCCATGTGGCGGATCGAATCGCCGGGCTGGATGAAGGTGCGGCCAACATAGTGATTGCGGATGATGCCGAGCTCGAACGGAATGCCCGCGGCCTGCGAAAATCCGATCGCCGCCGGCGTACCCGAATCCGGCACCGGCACGACGATGTCGGCCTCGACCGGACTTTCCTGCGCCAGCTCGGCGCCGATGCGCTTGCGCACTTCATAGACGTTGCGGCCTTCGACCGACGAATCCGGCCGCGCGAAATAGACATATTCGAAGATGCAGAAGCGGGTCTTCTGCGGCTCGAACGGGAACAGGCTTTCGATGCCCTTGCTGGTGACGACGACCATTTCGCCGGGCTTCAGGTCGCGCACGAAACGCGCACCGATAATATCGAGCGCGCAGGTCTCGGAGGCGAGAATCCAGGCGCCGTCGAGATCGCCGAGCACCAGCGGGCGGATGCCGAGCGGGTCGCGGCACCCGATCATCTTCTTGGACGTCATCGCCACCAGCGAGAAGGCGCCTTCGACTTGGCGCACCGCATCGATGAAGCGCGAATTCAGGTCGCGCTCCTTGCTGGTGGCAACCAGGTGCAGGAGCGTTTCGGTGTCGGAGGTGGAAGAGAAGATGGCGCCTTGCTTCTGCAGGGCGCGCTGAACGGTCATGGCGTTGGTGAGATTGCCGTTATGGGCGACGGCAAAGCCGCCATCGGCAAGTTCGGCGAAGAAAGGCTGGATATTGCGCAGACCGGCGCCGCCGGTGGTGGCATAGCGTGTGTGGCCGATAGCACGGTTGCCTTGCAGGCTGTCGATGACACGCTGCTTAGTAAAGGTGTCGCCGATCAGGCCGACATGGCGTTCGACATGGAATTGGGTGCCGTCATAGGAAACGATGCCGGCCGCTTCCTGGCCTCGATGCTGCAACGCATGCAGACCGAGCGTTACGATGGCTGCGGCGTCCTGCCGGCCGAAAATGCCGAACACGCCGCATTCGTCGTGGAAATGGTCATCGGCTTCGGCGGAAAGCACGTCGTCTGCGTCTGCCACTGAGGCTGCCATTGGGGCTCAAGCTCCGCTAAAGTCGCCATATAAGGTCATAGCGCATCGAAAGCAACGCACGTCGTGCGGCGTTCACATGATCGACAGTCTTGAGCCTGGCAAGTCCGTCGAAATCAGTTTGCCGGCGCCGGGTTTGCAGGTGCCGGCGTCGCGGGCGCATTGTCGGCCGGCGGCGCATCGCTGTCGTCGGGTGCCGGAGCAGTGGCGTCGTCGCCGGCGGCAGGGGCTTCCGCTGCAGGCGCGTCGGGGGCCAGAGGCGTCTCGGTGGCCGGCTGATTCGGATTGAGCTTGTTGAGGATGGTGTTTTCCGGATCCTCGGGCAGCAGGCTTTCGAGCTTGGCGCCGATCGATTCGAGCAATGGCTTTGACTTGGCGTTGGCAATCCAGCCTGGAGCCTTGGCGCCGGCCAGCCAATTGAAGAAAAGCAGCGCGACAGCGACGACCAGGATGCCGCGCGCCGCGCCATAGAGGAAGCCAAGTGTACGATCGAGCGCGCCGATCCTGGAATCGATGATCCAGTCGGCGAGCTTCATGGTGATGACCGAAACGACGATCAGCGCGACAATGAAGACGATACCGGCGGCCGCCGCCATGGCGGCCTTTTCGTTGTCAACATAGGGCTGAATGTAAGGCAGCACCGGCTTGTAGAAGAAGAAGGCGGCGGCCGCGGCGGCTGCCCAGGAGATGATCGACAGGATCTCGCGAGAAAAGCCGCGAACCATAGCGAGCATCGCCGAGACCAGGGTGAAGCCGACGAGAATTCCGTCAAGCAGCGTAATCGGCATGTTTTTCGCCCCACTCCGATCTCTTTTTCACGGCCCGACGAGCCGCATCACTCTTGCTCGTCGGCGCGGCTGCGCCTAGAGCCGGCTATGCGCGCCACGAGATCGGCAAGCTCGGTGGGCTGGAAAGCGCTGGCTCCGATCCCCCCGACCGCATTACCACCAACAAGTTCCTCGCTGCCCAAGGGCAGAACCGCGCGTCCGAAACCCAGCTTTTCGGCTTCCTTGAGGCGCTGCTGCGCATGCGCAACCGGCCTCACCGCACCCGACAGGCTGATTTCGCCGAAATAGACGCAATCGGCGGGAAGGGCAAGACCGGTGAGCGAGGAAACCAGTGCCGCCGCCACTGCCAGGTCGGCCGCCGGCTCCGAAATGCGGTAGCCGCCGGCAACGTTGAGATAGACGTCGTGCGTGCCGAAGCGGACGCCGCAATGGGCTTCCAGAACCGCCAGGATCATCGACAGCCGGGCACCGTCCCAGCCGACGACGGCGCGGCGCGGTGTGCCCAGCGTCGATGGCGCCACCAGCGCCTGGATCTCGACCAGCACCGGCCGTGTGCCTTCCATGCCGGCGAAAACCGCGGCACCGGGCGACTTCGCATGGCGCTCACCGAGGAAAAGCTCGGACGGATTGGCGACTTCCCGCAAGCCCTTATCCGACATTTCGAAGACACCGATCTCATCGGTTGGCCCGAAGCGATTCTTGACCGTGCGCAGGATGCGGTAGTGGTGGCCGCCTTCGCCCTCGAAATAGAGCACCGCGTCGACCATGTGCTCGACGACGCGCGGTCCGGCGATCTGGCCCTCCTTGGTGACGTGGCCGACCAGAACGATCGCCGCCCCTGTGGATTTTGCGTAGCGGATCATCGCCTGGGCGGCGGCACGCACCTGGGTCACCGTGCCGGGCGCCGAATCGGCCATATCGGTCCACAGCGTCTGGATCGAATCGAGAATGACCAGATCCGGCCGCTTGCCATCGGCGATGGTGGCGAGGATGTCCTCGACATTGGTTTCGGCGGCGAGCTCGACCGGGGTGTCGGCGACGCCGAGCCGCTGGGCGCGCAGCCTGATCTGCGCGACCGCCTCTTCGCCCGAGACATAGACGATGCGGTGGCCCTTTGCCGCCAGCGCGGCCGCGGCCTGGGTGAGCAGCGTCGACTTGCCGATGCCGGGATCGCCGCCGACCAGCAGCGCCGAGCCGCGCACGAAGCCGCCGCCGGTGGCGCGGTCGAGTTCGCCGATGCCGGAGACGATGCGCGGCGCGTCCTCGATGTCGCCGGAGAGGCTGGTCAGCACCACCGCGCGGCCTTTGCGTGCATTGCGCGTATTGGCCGGGCCGGAACCTATGCCGCCTGACGTGCCTTCCTCGACCAGCGTGTTCCACTCGCCGCAGGCATCGCATTTGCCGGCCCAGCGCTGATGCACCGAACCGCAATTCTGGCAGATGAACTGGATACGGGATTTGGCCATCAGTTTATTGGTTCCAAGAGGTATTTGGAACGATCCCAGTAAATCGGCAAAGCATTTTCGACTGTATCGAAATGAGTGCGGCGCTGGCCGTTGCTCTGAGCCCAATTGTCGTATGCCGACCAACATGCATAGATGAACAAATTTACCGCCAAATCATTGTCTCGCCTGACTGCTTCATGCAGCGTTTCGAACAATCGCCTGAGCGCTAACGAGAGGCGGCGGTCCTGAAGCCGATGCATGAGAAGGAATGCACACCCGATCGCAGCGACAGACGTACTCTGCCGAGAGTCCCCTGACCAAAGTGCCAAAAGGCCCAGAAGATTATCGATGTCGCGAGTCGTTCCCAGCTTCCAAATCCGATAGAGGCCGGTCACTGCCGCGCTTCGCGAATAGTCTTCGACATGCTTGGCAAGGAATTTCCTCACCAATTCAACGTTCTCGGGCGTCGGTTCGCTTGAGTAGCAGAACACCAGCAAACCGGCGTGCGATTCCGTGCGAGAAATTGACTCGGCAGATATCAAATATTCAGTGAGTTGCGCGCGTTCATCCTCGGAGATGTCATACTCTTCGAATTTTATCCTTTGGTAGATATCGCTAAAGTCCAATCGGCTGCTCCGCGACAATGCATGCCTACTCGAACCGATCCGGCAAATGATGCTCTTCCGCAAGGTCCGAGAAGCGGGTGAATTCGCCCTGGAAGGCGAGGCTGACCGATCCCGTTGGGCCGTGGCGCTGTTTGGCGACGATGACCTCGGCCTTGCCGCGCATCTCGTTCATCTCGTGTTCCCATTTGATGTATTCGTCGGTGCCCGGCTTCGGCTCGCGGTTCTTCAGATAATATTCCTCGCGGTAGACGAACAGCACCACGTCGGCGTCCTGCTCGATGGAGCCCGATTCGCGCAGATCCGAAAGCTGCGGGCGCTTGTCGTCGCGGCTCTCGACCTGGCGCGACAGCTGCGACAGCGCGATGATCGGCACGGCCAGCTCCTTGGCTAGTGCCTTGAGGCCGGTGGTGATCTCGGTGATTTCCTGGACGCGGTTTTGCGAGGATTTCGCGCTCGATCCCTGCATCAGCTGGATATAGTCGATAACGATGACGTCGAGGCCGCGCTGGCGCTTCAGGCGACGCGCGCGGGCCGACAGCTGAGCGATGGAAATGCCGCCGGTCTGGTCGATGAACAGCGGGATTTTCTGCATTGTCTGCGAGCAGGCGACCAGCTTTTCGAAATCCATCTCGCTGATCTCGCCGCGCCGGATTTTCGACGACGGGATTTCCGTCTGTTCGGAAATAATGCGGGTGGCCAGCTGTTCGGATGACATTTCGAGCGAAAAGAAGCCGACGACGCCGCCATTGGCCGCCTTGAACGAGCCGTCCGCCTGCTGCGCCGGGACATAGGCCTCGGCGATGTTGAAGGCGATATTGGTGGCGAGCGAGGTCTTGCCCATGCCGGGGCGGCCGGCAATGATGATCAGGTCGGACGACTGAAGGCCGCCCATGCGGCGGTCGAGATCGCGCAAGCCGGTAGCAACGCCCGACAAATGCCCGTCGCGCATATAAGCCGCATTGGCCATGTCGACGGCGGTCTTGACGGCATCGGTGAAGCTCTCGAAGCCGCCATCGTAGCGGCCGGTTTCGGCCAATTCGAACAGGCGCCGCTCGGCATCCTCGATCTGGTCGGAGGGCGACATGTCGACCGGCGCGTCATAGGCGATGTTGACCATGTCCTCGCCGACAGTGATTAGCGCGCGCCGCGTCGCCAGATCGTAGATGGCGCGGCCATAGTCGGTGGCGTTGACGACGGTGACGGCCTCGACCGCCAACCGCACGACATATTGCGCCACCGTCATGTCGCCGACCTTCTCGTCGGCCGGCAGGAAGGTCTTCAGCGTGATCGGCGTCGCGATCTTGCCCATGCGGATGAGCTCGGCCGCGACCTCGAAGATCTTTCTATGCAGCGGCTCGTAGAAATGGCCGGGCTTCAGGAAGTCGGAGACGCGGTAGAAGGCATCGTTGTTGACCAGTATGGCGCCGAGCAGCGCCTGCTCGGCCTCGATATTGTTCGGCGCCTCGCGATAGAGCGGTGTTTCCGCCACGCCGAATTTTCGTGCTGCCTCTGCCATGATGTCCCCGGTCCTGATCCCCGTCTTTCGATATCAGAACGAGACAAGGCGGTGATGACTTATCTGCATCAGTCCCCAACCAACCAACTTTGATGCCCGCGATTCACAGCCAGGATCTTTCGGTGGAAAGAATCTCGATTGACTCGAATCAAGATGGCGAGCCTAGCCGTTCTCAGGCGAGAACAAAACAGGAAAATAGCTGCCGGTCATTCCGGCAAGGCATCACCCCAATCCAGTCGCCGCGCGGCCTTGAACGTCTCGCCGTCGCGCTTGGTGAACAGTCGCTCGGCAGCACCCCCTTCCTGTTCGCAAAGCTTCAGCAAGACCTTGCCGGACCCCGACTTCGGCGGTGCGATCACTCGCGCTCGAGGCGGAGCGGCCGGATGGCGGGAGGCCGCGACAAAGATGAATTTCTCGTCCTCCCACGGCACCTCGGCATCCTTGGCCAGACGGTGCAGGCGCGAGCGGGCGACGCGGCGGGCGAAATGGCACCAGTCGGGGGCAACGAGCGGGCAGGGCGCCTCATGCGGGCAGGGCGCAAGCACGTGCGCGCCCGCCTCGATCAACTGCCGCCGCACGGCAAGAATACGCTGCCAGCCGGCCGGCGTGCCCGGCTCGACCACCAGCAGCGTGTCTGCGGTCAGCTGCCAGAGCCGGTCGACGAGTTTTGCCAGCGATGCCGGCGCGATCTCATCCAGCACATAGGCTGAAGTCACCAGCTCGGCCGGCTCCAGATCGACCAGGTCGATGGTGATGTCGCCGGTCCGCCAGGCGGTCCTGGCCGTGATCGCATCCGCAGCAAGTGCTTCGCCGACCCTTCGTACCGCGGCGCCGGCCTCGAGTAGCACCGCCTGTTCGAGATCCGGCCAGAGATTGATTGTGGCCCAAAGCACCGTGCCAGGGCCGGCGCCGACATCGAGCAAGGTCTTCGGAGCATAGTCGGGCCGAGACTCGCCCACCGCATCGAGGCTGGCGCGAACGGCCGCATAGGTCGCCGGTAGCCGCGTTGCCAGATAGGCCTTCACCGCCATGTCTTCGGCCATGTGCAGGCGACCGTCGCGCAACTCGGCGCGGTAGCGGTCCGACAGCGTCTTTGCCGCTTGCTTAAGCATCGGCAACGGCACTTTTTCGAGGAGGCGGTCGACGCCTTGTCTAAGCGGGACGGGCAGTTCCATCGCTTAGGCAGTCCGAGGTGCGAGCAGAATGACCGAGGCGCCAACGATGCAGATCGCGGCACCGGCAAGATCCCAGCGGTCGGGGTGCACGCCTTCCGCCAGCCACAGCCAGGCCAGCGAGGCGGCAATGCAGATGCCGCCATAGGCGGCGTAGGCCCGGCCCGCCGCGCTGGTGTCGACCAGCGCCAGCAGCCACGCGAATAGCACGAGCGAGACGAGACCGGGCGCCAACCACAGCGGCGACTTGTCCAGCCGCCACCATGCCCAGAACGAAAAGCAGCCCGCGATCTCGGCAAGTGCGGCGGCGACGTAGAGGAGGTAGGTCATGAAAAAAGATCCCGCGTTTGACGGGACCCTTTTCAGCGTGCCGGCCGGCAATGGCAAGTGGCGATGGCGTGATGCCGGCAGTCTACTCCGGATCCGCCACCTTGCGGCGGCGAGTGGGCTTGGCCACCGGAGCCTTTTCGCGACGTCCAAGATCGCGCATCTCCAGCGCCTTCTCGCAACTGGCCATGTAGTCGCGCGTCATCGGCAGCGTGTCGTTCTTCTTGGCAATCTGGATCTGGAAGATCACCAGATCCTGCCAGCGGAAGGCAGCTTCCGAGGCGGCAAGATAGAACTCCCACATGCGGCAGAAGCGCTCGTCATAAATCGCCCTGGCCTTGTCGCGGTTGGCCGCGAAGCGCTCGCCCCAATGCTTCAGCGTCTCGGCATAATGCAGCCGCAGAACCTCGATGTCGGTGACGACGAGCCCCGATTTTTCGATGGCCGGCATCACTTCGGATAGCGACGGGATGTAGCCGCCCGGGAAGATGTACTTGCGGATGAAGGCGCTGGTTGCCCACGGCACGCCGGAGCGGCCGATCGTGTGCAGCAGCATGACGCCGTCCGGCTTCAGCAGCGTCGCCGACTTGTCGAAGAAGGTGCGGAAATGATTGACCCCGACATGCTCGAACATGCCGACGGAGACGATGCGGTCGAAACGTTCATTGAGTTCGCGATAGTCCTTGATGTCGAAATGCACCCGGTTTTGCAGGCCTTGCGCATGGGCGCGGTCGGTGGCGACGCCGTGCTGCTCGGTCGACAGCGTCACCCCCTGTACGTCGACGTCGAACGCCTTGGCTAGATAGAGCCCAAGCCCACCCCAGCCGGAGCCGATATCAAGAACCGTCTGGCCGGCCTTCAGCCTGAGCTTGGCGGCGATATGGCGCTTCTTGGCCGCTTGTGCCTCATCGAGCGTCATGTCCGGCTGCTCGAAATAGGCGCAGGAATATTGCATGTCCTCATCGAGGAAGAGGCGGTAGAGGTCGCCCGACAGATCGTAATGGCGCTGCACGTTGCGGCGCGCCCGCGACGCCGTGTTGATCTGCTGCAGGCGCCGGAAGGCGTGGCGCAGACCTTCGATCGCCTTCGACCAGGTGGCATCGATACCGCCGCTGCCCATGTTCTGGAAGGCAATCCGCATCACTCCCAGCACGCCGCCCTCAAGAATGTCGAGTTCACCGTCCATGTAGGCTTCCGGCACCGCCAGCATCGGATCGAAGGTTATTGCGCGCTCGGCATGCCTTGTCTTGATGTGCATGTGCACCGGCTCGCCGCTGCCGTCACCGAAAGTCACCATCGAGCCTTGCGGCCCTGTCACCTTGAGATTGCCTGTGCGGACCAGGCGGTCGAGAACGCGTTTCAGCAGAATATTCATGACCAATTGTCCCCTCTCGGCCAGACATGCTGTCCTATTCTGCATCAAGATATAGGGGTTCGAAAAGTTCCATTTGGCATAAAAATGCCCGGGTACGAGGCCCGGGCATTGGTCCAGAATAGCGATTAGCCGGCGAATGCCGACGAATGACGATCAGCCGTTGTCTTCGCCGCCTTCGAACTCCGCATTCGGATCGAAGAAGTTTTCCGGCCGCGCATTATCGTTGATGTCCTCGCCGTAGATGGCTTCGGCGGTGGTCAGTGTTTCGCCCTTGGCCTGGCGCTCGGCTTCGTCGGCCGTGCGGGCAATGTTGAGCGTGATGGTAACCTCGACTTCCGGGTGCAGCGCGATCGCCACATTGGTGACGCCGATGGTCTTGATTGGCTGGTTGAGCAGGATCTGGTTGCGGTTGACCGAAAAACCTTCCGCCGTCACCAGCTCGGCGATGTCGCGCGTCGAGACCGAACCATAAAGCTGACCGGTTTCGCCGGCCGAGCGCACGGCGATGAAGCTCTTGCCGTCGAGCTTTTCTGCAATCTGCGCGGCTTCGGACTTGCGCTCCAGGTTGCGGGCTTCGAGCTGGGCCCGCTGCCCCTCGAACTTCTTCTTGTTAGCTTCGTTGGCGCGCAGCGCCTTGCCTTGCGGCAGCAGGAAATTGCGGGCGAACCCGTCCTTGACCTTGACGGTATCGCCCATCTGGCCGAGGCGGGAAACGCGTTCGAGAAGAATGACTTCCATGGTTTTGTTCCTTCGCTTGGGCGCTATCCTCAGGATCGGCGCCGAGTTGTCTGGAACAGGTCAGGAAGCTGGGGCGTCGCCGCCTGTGTCGCTGTCCTGCCTGTCGCGGCAGTTAGGATCTCTTGTCGAAATCCAACCCGGGATTTGGTGTTCGATCCGGCTACGCCCGTCGTGGCCGGTGAAAAGCGGGCGGCGAACCGCCCGCTGGCTAGACCATGATCCCGAAAAGTGGAAACCGATTTTCGGATAAGATCATGGTCAACTAATCAGTGTTAGCGGACTACGTAGGGCAGCAGGCCGAGGAAGCGGGCGCGCTTGATCGCCTTGGCGAGCTCGCGCTGCTTCTTCTGGCTGACGGCGGTGATACGCGATGGAACGATCTTGCCGCGCTCGGAGATGTAGCGCTGCAGAAGCCGCACGTCCTTGTAGTCGATCTTCGGCGCATTGGCGCCGGAGAACGGGCAGGTCTTGCGGCGACGGTGGAAGGGGCGCCGGGTTGGGATCTGGTTGATGTCGACCATTATTCTGCGGCTCCTTCAAAGCCTTCGCGCGGACGGCGCGGGCCACGATCGGCACCGCCATCCCCGAAGCTGCGCGGCGGACGATCACCACGGTCACCGCGATCGCGGTCGCCGAATGAGCGCGGGCCACGATCGCCACGGTCGCGGTCGCCGAAGCCGCCGCGTTCCGAGCGCTCTTCGCGCTTCTGCATCATTGCCGACGGACCTTCCTCATGCGCATCGACCTTGATGGTCAGGAAACGCAGCACGTCCTCGGACAGGCCCATCTGGCGCTCCATCTCGTTGAGCGCGGCCGGCGGGCAGGTGATGTCCATGAGTGTATAATATGCCTTCCGGTTCTTGTTGACCCGGTAGGTGAGGGACTTCAGTCCCCAGTTCTCGACCCGGCCGACGGACCCGCCATTCGCGGTGATGACGCCCTTGTACTGTTCGACAAGCGCATCGACCTGCTGCTGCGAGAGGTCCTGCCGAGCAAGAAACACATGTTCGTATAGAGCCATAGTGTTCGTGCCTTTCTTCGTTTCTCTCCCGGTTCCCGGCGGCAAAAGCCTCTGCAACTTCTCTGACCCGCAATCCTTGCGAAGGCGGGGAAGAAAGGAGCATGACGAGACGGTCGAGAGCGGAGACACGGGAGGCGGAAGCGCTTCTGGCTTCACGCGAAGGTTTCGAAAAACCTCCGGCCCTCCGTTCAGCCCCCAGCAAGGACCGGCAGATTGCGGGCGTCTATACAGGAATTTGACCGCAAAGCAAGGCCAAACGACGGAGCAAACGGCCCTACCGTCCCAGAGCGCCACGGGTCTCGACGGCAAGGCTTACGGATCTCCTGAAACCGGACCTTAACCACCATGCGAAGTTCCAGCACCGGCGGGCGTGGCGGCAACCCGTCGTTCATCATGCAGATGCAAAAGCAAACAGTCTGCGCGAGTTCGGCACCAAGGCGGTTTGGGGACAAAAATGCTTTTCGACAAATTCTGCCGTTCGAAGAGCGGCAACTTTGCCCTGATGCTGGCGTTCGGGCTGCCTGCGGTTCTGACCGCCGTCGCCTTTGCCGTGGACGTGTCCACCTTGATGAGGGCCAAGGTCAGCTTGCAGAATGCACTCGATGCCGCGAACCTTGCATCTTCGCATCTCGGCGACATCGAGGCTTCGCGCAAGGACGTCTTCGACCGCTACTTCCAGACCAATGTCGCCGGCCACAGCGAGTTGAGGAACGCCGAAGCGACGCTTACCGTGGAAAGGGGCCTCAATTACATCCAGACCAAGGCTGTCGCCACGGCGGACGTCAATTTGAACTTCGCCTTCCTGTTCGGCAACGACAAGCGCATCACCGTCGATGCCGGCGCCGTCGAATCGACCAATCAGCTCGAAGTCGTGCTGGTGCTCGACAATACCGGGTCGATGGCCAGCAACGATCGCATCGGCGCATTGCGGGCGGCGGCGACGGCCCTGATCGATATGCTCGAAGCGGCGAAGTCGCCGACGCGCAGCGTACGTGTCGCGGTGGTGCCGTTCGTCACCGCCGTCAACGTCAAGGGCGAGGACTACGATCCGGCCTGGATCGACATGGCCGGCAAATCGCCGAACAACGGCGCCAATTTCCCCTCGGTCGGCGGCAAGCGCGTCAACCATATGGATCTGTTCAAGCAATTGGGCGTCGAATGGAGAGGCTGCGTCGAAGCGCGGCCAGGAACCAACAATGTTTCCGACATTTCGCCCGACCAAAACAAACCGGACACCCTGTTCGTACCTTATTTCGCGCCGGACGATCCAGGTAACGCTAGAAATCCAAACAGCTCCTACGGCAATTCAGCGACCGGCTACAACAATTCCTATCTCGACGATACCGTCGTCACCCTGCTTCCCGGCCTCACCAGCGACATGGCGAAGTACAGTGTTTCGACGATGAAGCTGATCAACGACAAGAGAGGCCCACTGACTATCGGCCCAAACCGGGCCTGTCCGACGCCGATAGTGCCGCTGACCGATGATTTCGACAAATTGCGGAAGGCCGTCGGTGAGATGATCGAATGGAACGGCTCGGGGACCAATGTTTCGGAAGGCTTGTCATGGGGGATGCGGGTGCTCTCGCCGGAACCGCCTTACAGCGACGGCGCGCCGTTCAGGGCGTCAGGCACGACCAAAACGGTGCTGCTGCTCACCGACGGCGAGAATGTTGTCTATGGCGCGAAGGATACGCCACAGAAGTCGGACTATGGCTCCTACGGATTCCTGGCCTCGGGTCGGTTTGGATCCAGCGACCAGACCGCGGCTGCGCGCAATGTCGACGATTGGACAACCAATGTATGCAACACATTGAAGAAGCAGGACGTGCAGATCTTCACAGTGCTGCTGCAGGCCGACACCGCAGCCAACCGCAAGCTCTACGAGGCCTGCGCATCGTCGCCGTCGGATTATTACCCGACCAACGACGTCAGTCAGCTCGAAAGCGTCTTCCTGAAAATCGGAAGCTCGATTTCGCAGCTGCACTTGACGAACTGAACGACGTCGGCCGCTCTCCCGCCGCCGCTGCTCAACTCGTGTGTGCAGCCACTTTGCCCGTGGTTTCGGGGAAGAAATCGGGCGCCGCATGGCGCTTGCCGAACATCATGTCGTATTGCAGCAGACGGAAGTCGCGGATTGCCGGATCGATCTCTTTCTGACGCGACCAATCGGGGGTGGCGTCGCCCCCCGGTGCCAAAAGCAAATTGCGGTCGATAACGCGGTAGCGCTCTCGCAACTGTCCGAGGAAGCCGGTGTAATAGGGATGGCTGATGCCGGCTGTCTTCAGGATATGGTAGGGCAGGAAGGACGGGCTGACGGCGCCCAGATCCTCGGTCGGGCCGCTGCGATTCGACCAGACGATCAGCGGCGTCTGGTGGTGCAGCAGCATCTGGTCGGCCGCCTCCTTGCGCGGCGCAACATTGTCCTTCAGGAAGCCGGTCTCGACGTAGACCGGCCCAAGCGGCGGCAGATGGTCGCCGAAGAACGCGATGACGGTCGGCCGCTCGCGTTTCTTCGCCCATTCGATCAGCCGCTCGAGGCCGCGGTCCGCGTCGGAAGAGCCTTCGGCATAGCTCAACAGCGATTCACGCGCCCATTGGCTGATCGGCGCCTGCACCTTGTGGGTCGGATTGTTATAGCGATACGGCTCATACGGCCCGTGGTTCTGCAGGCTGACGGCGAAAAAGAACACCGGCTCGGCGCTGGTATCGGCTTCGTGGATGATCTCGTCGGTCATCGCAGCGTCCGACGCGAGCGGTCCGCGCTTCTGCATGGGCGGCAACGTCTCCTCGGACTTGAAGTCGTTGAAGCCGAAATCGGCATAGACGGCCCCCCGGTTCCAGAACCAGTTAGTGCCGGGATGGATGGCGCGCGCCCGGTAGCCCTGACTTTTCAGGAAGGTCGCCAGCGAGGGAGTCGGTGTCCGCACATATTGCTGGTAGGGAATGCTGCCCGCCGGCAGGAAGGCGTTGGAAAAGCCGGTCAGGGCCTCGAACTCGATGTTGGCCGTCATGCCGCCGAACTCGGGCGAGAACATGTAACCCGTGCGCAGTGCCCGCACATTGGGGATAGGGTCGGGTGTGATGGTGACGCCGGGTAGCTTGGTCGGATCCCAGAAGGATTCGCTCATGACGACGATGATGTCGGGCTTCTCGGCAGGTACCGAGGCGGTCACCTGCGGTTTGCCGATCGCTTCGATCGCCTTGTCGGAATAGCCGGGCGGCGCCGAGACATGCGCCATCGGAACGTTAAGCGCGAAGGCGAGCGCAAAACCGTTCGAGGCATAGTTTTCCTTCTGGTCCCACATGATCGGGATGATCTGCAGCCGGTCGCGCGTCCACGAGAAAGTGGCATAGTCCATGATGGAAACGAAGAAGGCGATCAGCGGTACTGTCAGCGTCAGCCGGGCAAGGCGGCCCTTGTGGCTGAGCGCCGGAACGCGGCGGCGCCATAGCCGCCAGCCATAGACGAGCAGCGACAGCCCGCCGACGATGCCGATCGCCAGGGCAATGGCGGTTCCCGGGCGATCGCGTACCAGAAGCGGCATCAGTGCCACGATCTGCCGGGAATAAAGGAAATCGGTCGGATAGAGCGGATCGCCGAGATACAGCGACTTCTGGTGGCCGACGAACGCCAGCGACAATGTCAGCGGCGCGACGATCATCAGGCTCTGATGACTGCGGCCGAGCACGGCGTCGAGGCCGATGAGGATCAGCGCAAAAATGATGATCGTGGTCCAGCCGGGTTTGAAAGGCTGCAGAAAGAAATCAATGGTGCCGGCAAAGTTGCCGCGCACGATCAGTTCGATGGCAAACACAAGGATGGCCGCAGCCAGCAAGCTGATAAGGCCATAGCGGATGACAGGCCATTTGCGCGCCGGCAGATAGCCGGTCGACGGATCGCCTTCAAGAAACTGGGGCGCCGCCTCGGCTGCGCTCTGCTTGGTCTTTGCCACTTCAATAGTTCCCCGGCCCGCAACAAAAGCGTCACTCGATTGTCATCGAACTGTCACGCAAAGCCTAGCGCCTGTGGCGGAAATAAGAAGAGCCAGCAAACAAATCGTGAGCGGTTTTCATCATGAGTGATCGCCAAAAAGCCTGCCGAAACAGGCACTCGGCCGATATTACGCGATCAAGGTTGGACTTGACTTGGCCGCACGCCTTGCGTCACAGGCAACGTGAACCAGCAGCTGGGAGCCGCCGATGGCCATCGCATTCACCTTTCCGGGGCAGGGCAGCCAGGCTGTCGGCATGGGCAAGGACCTCGCCGATACCTTTGTGGAATCGCGGCGGATCTTCGAGGAAGTTGACGACGCGCTCGGCGAAAACCTATCGAAGCTGATCTGGGAAGGCCCGGAAGAGACGCTGACGCTGACCGCCAACGCCCAGCCGGCGCTGATGGCGGTGTCGCTTGCCGCAATCCGGGCGCTGGAGGCGCGCGGCTTCTCCCTGAACGGCAAGGTCACCTATGTCGCCGGCCACTCGCTCGGCGAATATTCGGCACTTGCGGCCGCAGGTTTCGTTTCGGTCGCCGACGCCGCCCGGCTGTTGCGCATCCGCGGCAATGCCATGCAGGCGGCTGTGCCGGCCGGCGAGGGCGCCATGGCGGCGATCATCGGGCTGGAACAGGCCGACGTCGAAGCCGCTTGCGCAGAGGCCGCCCAGGGCGCCGCCAAAGATCCCGCACAAGCCTTGGTTTGCCAGATCGCCAATGACAATGGCGGCGGCCAGCTGGTGATCTCCGGCGCCAGGCCAGCGGTCGAACTGGCGGCGAGGCTATGCACGGAGAAGGGCGCCAAGCGGGCGCTGATGCTGCAGGTCTCGGCGCCCTTCCATTCGGCATTGATGAAGCCTGCGGCCGAGATCATGCGGGAGGCGCTGGCCGCCGTGACGAAGAGTGCGCCGGTCGTGCCGCTGGTCTCCAATGTTACGGTGACCCCGACGAGCGATCCCGACGAGATCGCCCGCCGACTCGTCGAACAGGTGATCGGGCGCGTGCGCTGGCGCGAAACGGTGGAGTGGTTCGGCAGCAACGGCGTTGTGACGCTTTACGAAGTGGGCGCCGGCAAGGTGCTGTCGGGGCTGGCCCGCCGCATCAACCGCGACATTGCCACCAGCAGCATCGGATCGGCGGCGGAGGTCGAGACGGCACTTGCCGCCTTGGGTGACCACGTAGCTTGAATTCATCAGTGCTTGCCGCTACATGAATACATGTATCGCAACAAGGTGCGGCATGCCCACATCGATCCGCCTTTCTCCTGAAGTCGAGCAGCGCCTGGATTTTCTCGCGGCCAAGACTGGTCGCAGCAAGGCCTACTATCTGCGCGAGCTCATTGAACGTGGTCTGGAGGACTTGGAGGATTACTACCTGGCTGCCGAAGTCGTTGAGCGGATCAGGCGTGGTGAAGAAGACGTCATGAGAGCCGAGGACTTCTGGCGTGGCCTGGACGCTTGAATACGCCCACTCGGCGCGAAAATTTGTCGAAAAACTGGATCCGCAGACACGTCACCGTATCCGTGATTTTATTGAAAACCGCATTGCCGTTCTCGACAACCCGCGTGAACTCGGCAAACCGCTGAAGGGCCCGCTCGCAACCTTTTGGAGATATCGCGTCGGGGAATATCGCATCATTTGCGATGTGCAGGATAACCGGCTCGTCATTCTGGTGGTAACCATAGGCCACCGCGGCAACGTTTACAGATAGCCGAACTCACCGGCCCGTATGATTGGCCAGTACGATTTGGGAAGAGGATAAAGCATGTTCGAATTGACCGGCCGCAAGGCGCTCGTCACCGGCGCATCGGGAGGTATCGGCGAGGCGATCGCCCGCGTGCTGCACGGCCAGGGCGCCATCGTCGGCCTGCATGGCACACGTATCGAGAAATTGGAGGCGCTGGCCGCCGAACTGGGCGACCGGGTCAAGCTTTTCCCGGCCAATCTTTCCAACCGCGACGACGTCAAGGCGCTCGGCCAGAAGGCGGAAGCTGACCTCGAAGGCGTCGACATCCTCGTCAACAATGCCGGCATCACCAAGGACGGGTTGTTCGTGCGCATGGCTGACGCCGACTGGGATAGCGTGCTCGAGGTCAACCTGACCGCCGTGTTCCGGCTGACCCGCGAGCTTACCCATCCGATGATGCGGCGCCGCCATGGCCGCATCATCAACATCACTTCAGTGGTTGGCGTCATGGGTAATCCCGGCCAGACCAACTATTGCGCCTCCAAAGCCGGTATGATCGGCTTTTCCAAATCGCTGGCGCAGGAGATCGCCACCCGCAATATCACCGTCAACTGCGTCGCCCCGGGCTTCATCGAATCGGCGATGACCGCCAAGCTCAACGACAAGCAGAAAGAGGCGATCATGGCGGCGATCCCGACCCGGCGCATGGGCACGGGCGCCGAAGTCGCCTCAGCCGTCGCCTACCTCGCTTCCAACGAGGCAGCCTACGTCACCGGCCAGACCATTCATGTGAATGGCGGCATGGCAATGATCTAACACTTGGGAAAACGCTTCATTCCGTCTTGGATGCACGGGATTTTTCGTGTAATGCCGCCCGCAACCCGGCGGTTCGGGCAAAAACCGGTCCTGTTCCGCTGCGTTTCCGGCAGGACCATCTTTCAGCTTGATTAGCGGCATTCTGCCCGCTAACGAAGACAGACAACCAAAAGACGAGGATGCCCAAATGAGTGACACCGCAGAGCGCGTCAAGAAGATCGTCATCGAGCACCTTGGCGTCGATGCCGACAAGGTGACGGAGCAGGCGAGCTTCATCGATGATCTGGGCGCGGACAGCCTCGACACGGTCGAACTTGTCATGGCGTTCGAAGAAGAGTTCGGTGTCGAAATCCCGGACGACGCCGCCGAGACCATCCTGACTGTTGGCGATGCGGTGAAATACATCGACAAGGCCTCCGCCTGACGCTATTTGCAGTCATCACCGGGGAGGACCTGCGATGAGGCGTGTCGTCGTCACGGGCCTTGGGCTGCTTTCGCCGTTCGGCATGGGCTTCGAGCACAGCTGGAAGGAGCTTCTGACCGGCCGCAGCGCAGCCAAGCGCATCACCGAATTCGAGGTGGAAGATCTTGCCTGCAAGGTCGCCCACGTCATTCCGCGCGGTGACGGCTCCAATGCCACTTTCAATCCTGAAGCCGTTCTCGAGCCGAAGGAACTGCGCAAGATCGGCGACTTCATTCTGTACGGGATCGCGGCCGCCGACGAGGCACTCAAGGATTCCGGCTGGCAGCCGAAGACGCATGAGGAACAGTGCGCCACCGGCGTGCTGATCGGTTCGGGCATCGGCGGCATCGAAGGCATCGCCGAGAATGCGATGATCCTCAAGGAACGCGGTCCGCGCCGCATCAGCCCATTCTTCATCCCTGGCCAGATCATCAACCTCGTCTCCGGTCAGGTCTCGATCCGGCATGGGCTGAAAGGCCCCAACCATGCCGTCGTCACCGCTTGCTCGACCGGTGCGCACGCCATCGGCGATGCCGCCCGGCTGATCATCTGGGGCGATGCCGACGTTATGGTCGCAGGCGGCGCCGAAGCGCCGGTGACGAGACTGTCGGTCGCCGGGTTCGCCGCTTGCCGCGCGCTCTCCACCGAGCGCAACGATGCGCCACAAACGGCCTCACGCCCCTATGATCGCGATCGCGACGGCTTCGTCATGGGCGAGGGCGCCGGTGTTGTCGTGCTCGAGGAGCTCGAACACGCCAAGGCCCGCGGCGCCAAGATCTATGCCGAGGTCACCGGCTACGGTCTGACCGGCGACGCCTATCACATCACCGCGCCTGCCGAGGACGGCGACGGCGCTTTCCGTTGCATGACCGCGGCGCTGAACCGGGCGAAGCTGACGCCGGCCGATGTCGACTACATCAACGCGCACGGCACCTCGACCATGGCCGATACGATCGAACTCGGCGCCGTCGAGCGGCTGGTCGGCAACGCCGCCTCGAAGATATCGATGTCGTCGACCAAATCGTCGATTGGCCACCTGCTGGGCGCGGCTGGTGCTGCCGAGGCGATCTTTTCGATCCTCGCCATTCGCGACAACATCGCGCCGCCGACCATCAATCTTGACAATCCGGAGCGCGAACCGGCGATCGACCTGGTGCCGCACAAGCCGCGGGCCCGGCAGATAGACGTGGCGCTGTCCAACTCCTTCGGCTTCGGTGGCACCAACGCCTCGCTCGTCTTCCAGCGCTACAATGGCTGACCGCTCTGCCGGTTTCCGTCTGCCGTCAATTTTGCCATATTCGCCCCTACTCTGCCCGAGGGGATTCGTCGCAAGATCAAATGGTAGGGCGCTATGAACACAAATCCGGCCGATAACGGGGAATTCGGGCAACGGCCAGCAACGCCCACGCCCGGCCCGATCGTGCCGAAGACGGCCAGCGAGGCGTTGCGGCCCGAGGCCGGCACGCCGCCGCCGAAGCGCTCGCGTGCCTCGCGCAGCCAGTTCGTCGTGTTCATGAACTTCGTCATCTCTTCGGTGATGCTGATGGTGCTGGCGGCAGGCGTTGCGCTGTATTTCGGCAAGCAGGAGTTCAACGAGCCCGGCCCGTCGGCCAATGGCGACACTTTCCTGGTCAAGCCGAATAGCGGCGTCCAGGAGATCGCCGACCAGCTTGAGCGGCGAGGGCTGATCAGCGACGCCCGCATTTTCCGCCTTGGCGTGCGCGCCTTCGGCAATGATTCCGCCCTGAAGGCCGGCGAATACGAGATCAAGCCGCAGGCGTCGATGCACGATATCATGGAACTGCTGAAGAGCGGCAAGTCGGTGATGTATTCGCTGACCATCCCCGAGGGGCTGACGGTCGAGCAGGCGCTGCAACGGATCGCCGAGCAGGACGCGCTGACCGGCGATATGCCGTCGACCACTCCACCTGAGGGCAGCCTCGCCACCGACACGCTGCGTTTCACCCGCGGCGCAACACGCCAGCAGATGGTCGACAAGCTTCTGGCCGACCAGAAGAAGCTGGTCGACGAGGTCTGGCAACGCCGAGCGCCGGATCTGCCGATCGCCAACGTTGAGGATTTTGTCACCCTGGCCTCTATCGTCGAGAAGGAGACCGGCAAGGGCGATGAACGCTCGCGCGTAGCCGCCGTCTTCCTCAACCGGCTGGCCAAGGGTATGCGGCTGCAGTCGGACCCGACCATCATCTACGGCCTGTTCGGCGGCAAGGGCAAACCCATCGACCGCCCGATCTATCAGTCGGACATCCAGAAGCCGACGCCCTACAACACCTATCTGATCAACGGGTTACCGCCGACGCCGATCGCCAATCCCGGCCGTGCGGCGCTGGAGGCTGTCGCCAATCCGTCGAAGACCAGCGATCTCTACTTCGTCGCCGACGGCAGCGGCGGGCACGTCTTTGCCTCGACGCTCGATGAGCATAACGAGAATGTCGCTCGCTACCGGGCACTGCTGAAAAAGCAGGCGCAGGACGCCGCCAAGGCCGGAGCAACCAATACCGGAGCCGACACGCCGGCGGGAGCCATCGTTGACGATGCAGGCCCCACCGCCGCCCAGTAGGGCCGGACGCCATCAGTTTGGCCCTGTGCATATCCGGGTGGATGTGCAAGGGCTGCCATGGCATTGAAATTCACATGGTCCTGTCCGGAGAAAATCGCTCCGGCTTGAGGGGCATTCGGCAAAGGGACGCACGGCTACATGAACTTGCAGAGCATGACCGGTTTTGCGCGCAGTGTCGCCGAACACGACGGCACTTCGATTGCCTGGGAAGCCAAGTCCGTCAACGGCAAAAGCGTCGAGGTCAGGCTGCGGCTGCCGCAAGGTTTCGACCGGTTGGAGCCGGCCGTCCGGCAGACGGTGCAGAAGCGTTTTGCGCGCGGCAATTTCCAGATGACGCTGACCATTGGCCGCGCCGCCGGCGCGCAAGCGCAACCCGTGGTCAACGAGGCTTTCCTGAAGGATCTGGCGGGCTTGGCCAAGCGGCTGCAGGAGCAGTTCGGAGTAGCCCCTGCGGCGGCCGACGGCCTGCTTGCGCTGCGCGGCGTCCTCGACATTCCCGAAACCATCGAAACCGAAGAGGCGCGCAGTGCGCTCGATACCGCAATACTGTCGGCGCTGGAAGCAGCACTGAACGGGCTGCACCAGGCGCGCCAGGGCGAAGGTGCGGCACTTCGTTCCCTGCTGTCCGGCCATATCGATGCCATCGAGGCGCTGACGCTGCGGGCCGAGGCCGATCCATCACGCGAACCGGCCACGATCCGCGAAAGGCTCGCCGAGCAGATCCGCCTGTTGATGGACGCGTCTGCCAACCTGGACGCCAGCCGGCTGCATATGGAAGCGGCGTTCCTGGCCACCAAGGCCGACATACGCGAGGAGATCGACCGGCTGAAGACACATGTGGCGTCAGGCCGGGCGCTGCTCGGCGGCGGCGGCGCCATCGGCCGCAAGCTCGATTTCCTGGCACAGGAATTCAACCGCGAATCGAATACGCTGTGTTCCAAGTCGAATGCTGCCGCGGTCACCGCCATCGGGCTGGAACTGAAGGCGGTCGTCGACCAGTTTCGCGAACAGGTCCAGAATCTGGAATGATCCCGATGCCAAGCCACATGACTGCCAAGCCCCATGACCGCTAGGGATGTGGGTTCCCGCATTCGGCGCCGCGGGCTGATGCTGGTCTTGTCGTCGCCGTCAGGCGCCGGCAAGTCGACGATTGCGCGCAATCTGCTGGAGAGCGATTCCAGCCTGGAATTGTCGGTCTCGGTCACCACGCGGCCACGCCGCGGCAGCGAGATCGAGGGCGTCCATTACCACTTCCGTACCATGCGCGAGTTCGAGCGGCTGCGCGATTCCGATGCGCTGCTCGAATGGGCGGAGGTGCACGGCAATTGCTACGCGACGCCGCGCGAGCCGGCTGAACAGGCGCTGGCCGAAGGCCGCGACATGCTGTTCGACATCGACTGGCAAGGCGCTCAGCAGCTCAAGGAGAAGATGCGCGCCGACATCGTCTCGATATTCATCCTGCCGCCATCGATGAAGGAATTGAAGGCGCGGCTGAAGCGTCGCGCCGAGGACCAGGAAGCAGTGATCGAGACGCGGCTCAAGAACGCCCGCAACGAGATCGAGCACTGGAAGGAATATGATTTCGTCATCGTCAACGACGATCTCGACCGCGCTTTCGCCGAGGTGCGCGGCATCGTCACCGCCGAACGGCTCAGACGCGATCGCCGGCCCGGCCTGTTCGATTTCGTCTCGGGGCTGCTCGACGAGAAGACGGATTGATCAACGCGCTATCCCCTCGACCAGGATCAGATTGCGGCTGAGCGCGGCGTCGCGCAGCTCCAATGCAGCGGCGTATTCGGCCGAGCGATACCAGCGCCGCGCCGTGTCCATGTCGGGGAATTCGACGATGATCAGCGGCCCGGGAGACCAGTCGCCTTCCAACATTTCCACCTTGCCACCGCGTACCAGATAGCGCCCGCCGTGCTGGGCGATGGGGGCAGCCGCGCGGATGCGATAAGCTTCGATCGCCTCTGCGTCGCGGATCGTGACGTCGGAAATGACATAGGCGGCCATTGCTTGTCTCCGGGCAGGTTTGTCCGGCTATCTATGCCGTGAGAGCGGAAATTCCACGCAGACGCGTCCCGACATCACACCGCGTTGGTCAGGCGAACGAACTCCTCGACGCTCAGCGTCTCGGCGCGCCTGGTCGGATCGATGCCGGCACGGGCAAGCAGCGCCTCGCCGCCGAGGCTTTTCACGCTCTGCCGCAGCATTTTCCGGCGCTGGCCAAACGCCGCTTCGGTGACGCGGCTGAGCCGTTTCACCTCTGCCGGCAAGGGGCTGGCGCGCGGCACCAGATGCACGACCGAGGACGTCACCTTGGGTGGCGGCGTGAACGCCTGCGGCGGCACGTCGAAGGCAATCCTCGCCTCCGTCCGCCAGCCTGCCAGCACGCCGAGCCGACCATAGGCATCGCTGCCGGGGCTGGCTGCAATGCGTTCGGCGACCTCGCGCTGGAACATCAGTGTCATCGATGTGTAGAAGGGCGGCCACTCGGTAACGGTCAGCCAGCGGATCAGCAATTCGGTGCCGATATTGTAGGGCAAGTTGGCAACGATTTTCGCCGGCCCGCCGCCTCCCGGCACTCCTTTTGCAAGCGCTGCAAAATCAGCTTTCAGCGCATCGCCGGCTACGATCTCTAGCCGGCCCGGATAGTGGTTCGCGATCTCGGCCAAGGCCGCCAGGCAGCGCTCATCGCGCTCGATGGCGACGACCCGCCGGGCGCCGTTGAGGAGCAGGGCCCGGGTCAGCCCGCCCGGACCGGGACCGACCTCGATAACCGTAACGTCGCTCAGGTCGCCGGCGGTTCGCGCAATCTTGCTTGTCAGGTTAAGGTCGAGCAGAAAATTCTGGCCCAGCGCCTTTTTCGCCTGCAGCCCATGGCGCTCGATCACCTCGCGCAGTGGCGGCAGGCCGTCTATGCTCATCGGGCTGGGCTCATCAGGCGGGCTCATCGGGTTAAGGCCATCGAATATGGCTGATTGGGCTCAGGGCCTACGGCCTTTTCCCGGTATCGGCAAGAACGCGAGCGAGTTTCAGCGCTGCAATCAGGCTGCCGGCACGGGCGATGCCCTTGCCGGCGATGTCGAAGGCGGTGCCGTGGTCGGGCGAGGTGCGGACGAAGGGCAGGCCGAGTGTGACGTTGACCGCCTCGTCAAACGCCAGCGCCTTGGCCGGGATCAGCGCCTGGTCGTGATACATACAGAGCGCCACGTCGTAGCCGGCGCGGGCGCGAGCATGAAACAGCGTGTCGGCCGGCAACGGCCCGAAGGCGTCGATCCCTTCCTGCCTCAGCCGGTCGACCGCCGGGCGCACGATCCGCTCGTCTTCGGTGCCCATGGTGCCGCCTTCGCCGGCATGCGGGTTGAGGCCGGCAATGGCGAGCCGCGGCTTGGCAATTCCGAAGCGGTTCGCAAGGTCGGCGGCGGTGATGCGGCCGGTGGCGACGATAAGGTCCGTGGTCAGCGCTTTCGGCACCTCGGCCAGCGCGATGTGGATGGTGACCGGCACGGTGCGCAGGTCCGGTCCGGCAAGCAGCATCACCGGTATCACTTCGGTGCCGGTGTGAAGCGATGCCAGATGCGCCAGATATTCGGTGTGGCCGGGAAAGCGAAAGCCGGCGTCGTAGAGCGGCTTCTTGGCAATGGGGCAGGTGACGACTGCGGCGGCGCGGCCGGCCAGGCAGTCGGCAACTGCGCGGTCGATCGCCTCGATGATGCCGGCGGCGTTGGCTGGATCCGGGCGGCCGGGACTGTCGACGAAACGGGCAGCAAGCGCCACCACCGGCAGCGCGCGCGAAAACACCCCCGGCGCTAACGCCGGCGTCGTCTCGGCAATCGCGATATCGGTGCCGAGCCTGTGCGCTCGCGCGGCAATCAGTGCCGGATCGGCAAGGAGATAAAATGACGGAACGCCAGCGCTTTCGCGGGCCTGCCAAGCAGCGATGGCGATGTCCGGCCCCACGCCGGACGGATCGCCGACGCTCAACGCCAGCGGAAGCTCTGCGTCAGCCACGGCGCGTCGACTTCAGCGCTCGATTATGCGGGCTTTCTTCCGCAACTCCTCGACATATTTCTTCGAGAGTTCGTCGGCGTTCTTGTCGCTCGAACCTTCACTCTGGAACACCATCTGCGCGGCTTTGTCGTCTGACACTTCGCGCGACGAGCAGATGCCGATGAATTCGACACCGCGGTCGGTTTCGCGCGTCGTGGTGGCGCCGCCGACCTTTGTAGCCTTTATCTGCTCGGCCCAGTCCGCCGGCAATTGCGGCGCCAGCACCCGGCCGAGATCGCGAACGGTGACATCGATCAGGCCCTTGGCGAATTCGCGCGTGGTGTTGCAGCCGTTGAAGCGGGCGCGCATAGCGTCGGCTTCGCGTTTGCGCTTGGCCAGCGTCGCGCTGCGCTCGGCCGCCGGCACCACGAAGATGACCTGCTGCAGCATGTACTCTGTGGCGCTCGGTTTGCTGCCGCCTTTTTCGAGCATGCGCTTGACGAGGTCCTGCTCGCTCATGGCGCCGCCGCCGTCGCTAGAACGGTGACGCGCGGTCAGCGCCTGGTTCCAGGCCATCTGCGCCCGGATAAAGTCCTTGAAATGCTCCTTGGTGACGCCGGATTGCGCCATCGCGCCGTCAAGCTGCTTGAGCGGCATCTTGTTGCTGGTGGCGAAACGCTGATAAGCGGCATCGACCTGCTCGTCGCTGATGCGGATGCCGAGCCGCCGGGCTTCGGCCAGGCGCAGCGTCTGGTCGATCATTTCCTGGCCGGCATCGCCCTTTCTGTGCTGCAGGCGCAGGAAAGCGGCCCGATGCTGGATGTCGCCGGTGGTGATCGGTATATTGTTGACGACGTATTTGATCTCGGTGGCGAAAACTGGCCGCGTTACCGCGGTGGTCGAGAACGCCACCAGCAGCGCGAACCCTGCCGAAAAGAGGTATTTCCTCATCGAAAGCATCCCAATTCCATCCCGATTCGGCCCAACCTATCCCAGTTCAGGCCGTCAAAATTCGTGCCTGCTCTATGCGGCGAAACAATGTCGTCCGCCAGCCGCCCCGTTGCCGACCGCTGCCCGTTATTGAATGGTGTCGATGGAGCGTTGCGACGAACCGAAATCGCCGAGCGTGCGGAACGACAGGTTGAAGCCGACGTTCTGCGATACTTCCTTGGTGTTCAGGTCACGTCTTTCCGAAAACGTCATCAAATAGGTAAAGCACGAATCACTATAGGCAAAGCCGACCCCGTCCTTGACCAGAACGCTCTGCTCCAGATCATATGTGCCGGTGCCAAAGACGCGCCAATTCTCGGCAAGATGTGTCGAGGCGCCGAGCGTAACCTCATGGCGATCGGTCGAGAAGCCATAGAGCGGCTGCGCCTGGATGAAGGCGTATTTGGCGCTCAGCGATACCGGCAGGCCTGAAAAGGCGGCCTTTACCTCAGCGCGGCGGATCTCGAAACTTTGCTCGTCGAAACGGCCGCTGACCGAGCCGGAAAACCCGCTGGGGCTATTGAAGCCGACAAGGCCGACATAGTCGGAGGTTGCAGTTTCAAGACCCGAATAGGCGCCGACATTGACCAGGTCCGGCGTGCCGAACGAGTTCTGGCCGCCGAGCTGGTAGGATTGGCCGAACACCGCATTGGTGCCCCAGCCATTGTCATATGCGCCGGAATAGCGCAGCCCGACATTGGCGCGTGTGCCGCCTTCCATGCGGTCATAGCCCGAGAATTTGTCGCGCTCGAACAGCGTCGTGGCGTCGAAGACGAAGCTCTGGGCGTCCTCGTTGGGGACCGCCAGCCCGCCGACATATTGCTCGTTCGGACGCATGAATACCTGCGCCATCGGTTCGAAGACATGGCTGGAACTGGTCATCGAAAACAGCACTGGCCAGCGCATCTCAAGGCCGGCGGTCGCCATGTAGCGGGCAAGCGATGAACGCATATCGTCCTCGACGCCGAGATTGGTCGCCATCTGGTTGATGGCGTCGAGCGAGGCCGAGGAGGCGTTGACGTAGCCGGCGTCGCCGCGCAGCGCCAGGAGCGGTGTCAGCAGCAGCCCGCCATCGGTGGTGAAGGTGCGCTTCCATTCGGCTTCCGCGGTAAGGCGGCCGGATTGACCGTCGATGCCGCGGACGTTGTTGACGGACGAAGGGATGCCCGAATTTGCAAGAGCCGTATCGAGCCTGTCGCGGTCAATGACCCGCGCGTTGACGTCGAACGACAGCTGCCCGCCGGCCACCGGCATGTCGGGGATATAAGCGTAGTCGAGCGAGGGCAGCACCCAGGGCTGCTTGGCGGCGCGTGCAGTCGGATCGCTGGCGAGCGTGTCTTCCTGAACCTCGAAGTGCATGGCGCGCACGTCGAAGTAATTGCGATCGTTGAGCCCCGTCAGGTACACCTCGGAGCGGTGCACGCTATCGTTGAAGCCATCGATGTCGTAGGTGCGCGCGAAATTCTTGTCGCTCTGCAGCAGGATGTCCCAGCCGAAGTCCCAGCGCGGGTTGATGGCGAACTGGCCCTGGGTGCCCATCATGCCGCGGAACCTGTTCGGGTCGCCTTCGGTACCCGAATTCACGTTGTGGCCATTGTCGTCGATGAAGGCGTCGGGATTCTCCTGCCGGATGCCCGCAATCTTCAGGCTGTACTGACCGTTGTTGAAGCGCTGCCTCCACTCGGCCTCACCGAGGAAACCTTGCTTGGTATAGCCGCTGCCAGTGACAGTGAGATCGTAGGTCGGCGAGAGCGCGAAATAATAGGGGACTTTAACACCGACGCCGAGATCGCTCTTGTAGGCGACGCCGGGGATCAGGAAGCCGCTCTTGCGCTTGACCGTTGGGTCGGCGATCTCGAAAGCCGGCAGATAGGCCAGCGGAAAGCCGAAGAACTCGAAATTCGAATTCTCGAAGCGAACCGTCTTCTTCTCGCCGTTCCAGATGATCTTCCTGGCCTTGATACGCCAGGTCGGCGCTTTGTCGGGCTTGTCCTCGCACGGCTCGCAGGCGGTGTAGACGCCATTGTGGAACGTCGTCAGCACGCCGCCCATGCGCTCCGCGCTTTCGGCGGCGAAATACGCCTTGTCTATGGTCTCGACCCGCAGCGCGTTGACGAAGCCGTCGGCGAAATCGTCAGTGATGTCGGCATGCTGCGAATAGATTTTGGTGCCGTCGCTATTGACGAGTTCGACATTGCCGCTGGCGACGAGGCGTTTGGTGTTGCGGTTGTATTCGACCCGCTGGGCGACGAGACGGTTGCCGCCGTAGTCGATCTGGACGCCGCCGACGGCCGTCACGGTCTGCTTGTCGTTGTCGTAGACCAGCGTATCGGCTGCCAGCAGCATCTGCGTGCCGCTCGGAACCTTCGTTGCCAGCTCACTGACGTCCTGGGCAAAAGCTGGAGCAACCGGGGCGGCGCTGGCAAGCAGGCATGCCAAGGCGCTCGCCGCAGAGAGGCGTGCCAAACCGGCGTGCCTATGGCTGCGCAAAACCGCCTCCCTCACTAGCCGTCTTCCTTGTATAGCAGGAATGTCACCCCGAAGAACATAGCCACGACAACCGGGACCCAAGCCGCTACGGCCGTGGGTACGAATCCCGCTACGCCGAATGCCTTGACCAGCACCGAAACGACATAAAGCAGAAAGCCGGCCACGATGCCACCCAGAATCATCGTTGCCGACTGCCCCATCCTCGCAAATCGCATTGATACCGTTGCCGCAATCAGCGTCATCGCGACAAGCAGGAAGGGCAGCGCAATCAGGGAATTGAACTGCATGGCGAAGGCGTTTGCCTTGAGGCCGAAGGAGCGGGCCACTTCGATCTTGCCGGGCAGATCGTAGAAGGGAATGGTCTCAGGGCGCGCCAACCGCTCTTGCACGAATTCCGGCTTGAGATTGGTCGGCAGCCGATCGCTGGGTAACGACTGGATGGTTCCGTCCCGGAACACCTTGACGTCCTGCAATTCCCAGTAGCCGTCCCGCAAAAAGGCGCGCGCCGCATCCTTGCGCTCGATGATGTCGCCTTGCGGGCTGAAGCTGAAGAAGACCGCGTCGGCCATCTCCAGGCCTTGATTGAGAATGGCGCGCGCGCCGATGATGGTGTCGCCGGCGTTGGTTTTCTGCCTGATCCAGGGCGCAGCATCGGCCGAGACGCTGTTCGACTTGCCCGAACGGAGCTGGGTCTCGATCTCCTCGGACCAGGAATAGGCGTGCGCGGCTACCGGATTGATGACGCCGACCGACAAGGCTCCAAACAGCAGCGCCCCGATGCAGCACGGCAGCAGGAATTGCCATGCGGAAACCCCGGCGGAACGGGCAATGACCAATTCGTATTTGCGGTTGAGCGACACCAACGTCGCCATCGCCGAGAACAGGCCGACGAACGGCACCGTCTGCAGCATGATCATCGGCATCCTGAGCCCCGAAATGGCGAACGCAGTTGCGTAGGTGAAGCCCGGCACGCCAGTCGTGCGGCCGGAAAGCTCGGTGAAATCGATCAGGAACACCAGCGCCAAGAGGCCGATGAAGAACCAGATGGTGATCGTCACATAGCGAAAGAAGAAGTACCGACCCAGAGTCCAGCCCATCAGCCGGCTCCCTGTCCGGATGCGCCACGCCCGGCAAAACGGAGCTTGATGGCGCTCCAGCCGTCACTGAAGCGGCCGGCAAGATTGGTTATCCAATCGGCCCAGGCAACCGGCAGTTCCATGGTCCGGTTGGAAACAATGAACCAGATGGCGATCGCCGATGCCACGATCGGGACGCCGTAGACCATATAGGCATATTGCGGCACCTTGTCGGCCTTGCCGGCGGCAAAGAACCCGAGCCAGCGCACGAACAGCGCGATCGCGATTGCCGTGATCAGCGGGTGCACACGCGCCTCGCGATGCGAGCGCGCATCTCCGGCAACGGCGAGCGCGATCAGCGCGAAGACGAGCGAATAGGACCACTCGGAAAAACGCTGGTTGAGCTCGGCCAGGTACCTGTTCGGCTTTTGCTGGTACATCTTGTCGTTCGGACTGGGATTGAGCAGATACTGGGTCGTCCGGTCCTTCGGCAAAAGCAGGATATCAGATGATGCCGACATGAAAGCGGACAAGTCGAAGGCGTAGGAGGTGAACCGGATCACCGAGAGGTCGCCGGTCATGGTTTTGCGATGGATGACGCCGTCATTCATCATCAGCACCTTCTCGTCGCCGCGTTCGATGATGCTGCCGGTCTTGGCGTAGTAGATGAGATTGACGCCTTCTTCGCGCGAATCGGCGACGAAGATGCCGCCGAGGCGGTTGTCGGGAAGCCGTTCGCCAACCTGCAGGAACAGGCCGTCGTCGATCTTGCGGAAGGTGCCTTCCTGGATGATCAACGACAACAGATCGGCACGCGATGACGCAATCAACTCGCGGTTCTTCTGGCGTGCGTAAGGGTCGACGCCATTGTCGACGGCGAAGGAAAAAACGCTGGCTGCAAGTGCCAGAAGCATGATCGGCCTGACGATGGTCCAGCGTGAAGCGCCGGCGGCATTGATGACGGCCAGCTCCGAATCAGAATTCATCACGCTGAGGATCTGGGCGACCGCGACCACCAGGGCGAACGGCACGACGATCGGAACGATCGTCGGGATGATCAGCGCTGCGACTTCGAAGAAGGTGAGGGCCGACTGACCGCTATCGGTGACGAGGTCGATGCGGGCGAGCACCTGAGTCGTCCAGACGATCGCCAGCGTCCAGACGAGCGCCAGCGCGAATACCGCGAAAGCACGGCGCATGATGTAACGTTCAACGACCTTCATGAAGGCTTTTCTCGGCGATTTCGAACGGCATCATGCCTTGGAACAAGGTAGTCGTCCGGCGCCGGCTGCACAACTGGCTCAGTTTGGCGGTTCGATCCGGGTTCTGTCCCGGATCGCAAATTCCGCTGGGCCGGAGTGTCGGCGGCAATGGATAAGAAAGGGCGAACATTGTTGGTTAACAACAGGTTGCGGCGGGAAGCGGGGCCGTGCCGCGACGAATCGTGGATGGTTCGATATCGCATATGGGAGCGATTTCGGCCAAAGTCTTGTCAAATGCGGCAAAACGACCAAATGTCGCGCCGGTCGCGACCGCCGCGGCGTGATAAGACGGGTCAGGATCTGTTGAGCCCCAGCATGGAAGCGGAAAAATTGCGCGGTCAAACCGGTCGGGAAGCGGTCTTTGACGGCGCGATCGTGGTCGGGGCCGGCGCGGCCGGCCTTGCCGCCGCCCACGCCTTGATGAAGGCCGGCGTACCGACGCTCGTCCTGGAAAAGGAGAGCCGGCTTGCCGAACCCTGGCATCGGCGGCACCAGCGGCTGCACCTCAATACGCATCGCGATCTCTCGACGCTGCCCGGCGTCGGCTATCCCGCAGGCACCCCGGCTTTTCCGCATAAATCGGCCGTCATTCGCCATCTGAACGATTTCAGCCAGGCGCATGGTCTGCCGGTCGCATTCGGCGTTGCCGTTGAAGAGATCACGTTCGATGGCGATCACTGGACCGTGCGGACGAACGCCGGACGTCGTCTGGCGCGTCATGTCGTCGTCGCCACCGGGCGCGACCGGCAGCCGTTTATTCCTGCGTGGAAAGGCATGAAGGATTTTGCAGGCCGGATTATCCATTCGGCCGATTTTGGCGAGGCGAAGGACTACGTCGGCAAAAGGGTGCTGGTCGTCGGAGCCGGCAATTCGGGGTTCGACGCACTCAACCATCTTGCGAATGCAGATGCCCAAAGCATCTGGCTGTCGGCCCGCAACGGCCCGTCGCTGCTGCCGAAACGCATCGGCAAGGTCGCCGTCCACAGGCTTTCACCGTTGATGGCGAGCTTGCCGGTGCGGCTGGCCGATGCGGTGATGGCGACAACCCAGCGCCTGGTTTTCGGCGACCTGACGAAATTTGGGCTTCCGCCGGCTCCCATAGGCGGTGCGAGCCGTCTGAGCGCCGACTACACCGCGATCGCAGCCGATGACGGCGCGGTTCGCGCCATAAAGGCAGGCACGATCGTGGTGGTGCCACCATTGCGGGAATTTACCCACGACGGCATCGTATTGAATGACGGCAGGTCGATCACGCCCGATATCGTCATTGCGGCGACCGGCTATCGCACCGGTCTGGAGCAGATGTTCGGCAAGCTCGGCGTTCTCGACGGCAAGGGCGTTCCGCTTTTCAACGGCGGCGATGCCGATCCGAAATTGCCCGGTCTGTGGTTTACCGGCATGCGGCCGAGCATTCGCGGTTGTTTCGCTAACGCCCGCATTCAGGCCAGAGCGATAGCGGCGCGGATTGTCAAGCAGCGATGATGAGCCGGACTATGCCGACTGTTCCGCCCGCAATAGACACGCCTTGTTGAAAGGTGCTCGAACCGAAAGGTCAATGGTCATGACGCCAGTCAGCATTCGCTACATGGTCGATGATGTCGCCGCCTCGATCGACTTCTACTGTGGACATCTGGGCTTCGCTGTTGAACAGGACGCGCGACCGGCTTTTGCTTCCGTGACACGCGGCGCTTTACGGCTCCTTCTAAGCGGCCCCGGCAGTTCGGGTGCACGGGCGATGCCGGATGGCCGGCAGCCGGTGCCGGGAGGTTGGAATCGCATCCTGTTGGTGGTGCCGGACCTGAAAGAAGAGGTTGCGCGCCTCAAGAGTGCTGGACTTGTCTTTCGCAACGATATCATAACGGGCGTCGGCGGTTCCCAGACGCTGCTCGAAGATCCATCGGGCAATGTTATCGAGCTGTTTCAACCCGCCGCTCACTGACGAACGTTTCTCGCAATAATCCAACTCACTTCCCCGAAAGCAGGACATGATGAATTCGAGACCCTCGATCGCCTTTGCCAAATTCGCCGCGCCCAAAAAAGGCAGCGTTTTCGTTCTGGTGACCGACGAGGGCGGCCTCAGCGATGCCGCCAGGGCTTGCGATCCGGCAAAGACCCTCGAGCGGGCTTTTCCGGTCGCCGACTTCACCGGCAAATTCGCCAGCCTGGTCGAAGTGCTGGCACCGGAAGGGACATCGATCGAGCGGCTGGTGGCGGTCGGTGCCGGCAAGGGCTCCAATCTCGATGATTACGCCTGGCTGAAGCTCGGCGGCACGATTGCCGCATCCTTTCGCAAGGCAACCGAAGTGGCCGTCGTGCTCGATCTTCCCGGTGCGGCCGTCAGCGGCAGGCAAGCCGTTCAGCTTGCAGCGGGCATCCTGCTGCGCAGCTATTCCTTCGACAAATACAAGACCAAAAAGAACAATGGTGACGACAGGCGCGAGCCAAAAAAGCCGGTCAAGGTGACTATTCACACCGCCGATCCGGCAGCTGCAAAGAAGGCCTTCGCCGATGAAGCGGCGGTGATCGACGGCGTCTTGCTGGCGCGCGATTTGGTCAATGAACCGGCCAATGTTTTGGGACCGGTGGAATTCGCCGCCCGCATCGCCGAACTGGAGGCGCTCGGCGTCACGGTCGAGATCCTGGCCGAGAAGGAGATGAAGAAGCTCGGCATGGGTTCGCTGCTGGGCGTAGCGCAGGGTTCGCCGCGTGGCGCCCGCATCGCGGTCATGCGGTGGGACGGCGGCAAGGCCAAGGAAAGCCCGGTCGCCTTCGTCGGCAAGGGCGTCACCTTCGACACCGGCGGCAATTCGATCAAGCCGGCGTCGGGCATGGAGGACATGAAGGGCGACATGGGCGGCGCTGCTGCCGTCACCGGCCTGATGCACGCGCTGGCCGCGCGCAAGGCGAAGGTCAATGTCGTCGGCATTGTCGGGCTGGTTGAAAATGCCGTCGACGGCCACGCTCAGCGACCCGGCGACATTGTCACCTCGATGTCGGGTCAGACTATCGAAGTGCTCAATACCGACGCCGAGGGCCGCCTGGTACTGGCCGATGCGCTCTGGTACTGCAACGACCGCTTCCAGCCGAAATTCATGATCAATCTGGCGACGCTGACCGGCGCCATCATGGTCGCGCTCGGCCAGCATTATGCCGGCCTGTTCTCCAACAATGACGAGTTGGCGGACCGGCTGACGGCGGCCGGACAGGCGACGCAGGAGCGGGTGTGGCGCATGCCGCTCGGTGCCGAATACGACAAGCTGATCGATTCCAAGAATGCTGACATGAAGAACATCGGCGGCCGCCATGGCGGCGCCATTATCGCCGCGCAGTTCCTGCAGCGCTTCGTCAAGGACACGCCCTGGGCGCATCTCGACATCGCCGGCACGGCGATGGGCGCGCCCTCCAACGAGATCAACCAGTCATGGGCTTCCGGCTTCGGCGTCAGGCTGCTCGACCGGCTGGTGCGCGATCATTACGAGCAATGAGCGGCTGGGGCGGGACTCCGACAATGTAGACTGAACGCATGGCCGAGATTCTGTTTTATCACCTGACCGAATCGACGCTGGAGGATGCGTTGCCCGGCCTCCTGGAGCGCAGTATCGATCGCGGCTGGCGTGCCGTGGTGCAGACCGGCACCGAGGAACGGCGCGACGCGCTGGACCAGCATCTGTGGACTTTCCGGGACGATTCATTCCTGGCCCACGCAACGGATCGCGAAGCCCATCCCGCCGAGCAGCCGGTGCTTCTGACCGTCGGCCCTGACAATCCGAACCAGGCGCAGATACGCTTCCTGGTCGATGGGGCGGTGCCGCCGGAGCTTGGCGGCTACCAGCGCGCCGTGTTCCTGTTCGACGGTCACGATGCAGCCCAGCTAGAGGCGGCACGCACGCACTGGAAGACAATGAAGGAGGCCGGCCACACCGTGACCTACTGGCAGCAAACGCCTGACCGGCGCTGGGAACGCAAGGCTTAGAGAATTTGCCGGCAAGGGAATCACTGGCGCCGCAAGAGTGCGACGACAAAAAGATGGACCGCCGGCTATTCAGAAGACCGGAGCAAGCCCGATGCCGCCCGATGAACGAACGCCAGGCATGCCGATAGATGCCGCACTTGTTCGCCGGCTGATTGCCGCGCAGTTCCCCAAATGGGCGGACCTGCCGGTAGAGACGGTCGAGCCTGGCGGCTGGGACAACCGCACGTTCCGGCTGGGCGACAGCATGTCGGTGCGGCTGCCGAGCGCTGCCGCCTATGTCGCCCAGGTCGAGAAGGAGCATCGCTGGCTGCCCCGCTTGGCGCCTCACCTGCCTCTGCCGATACCCGTGCCGCTGGCCAAAGGCGCGCCCGGGGAAGGCTATCCATGGCCTTGGTCCGTCTATCGCTGGCTTGGCGGCAGACCGGCGGCTGGTGGACTGATTGCCGATCTTACTGAGTTCGCCCGTTCGCTGGCCGGCTTTCTGGTTGCGCTCTACCGGATCGACGCTGCCGACGGGCCACCGGCAGGGCAGCATAATTTCCACCGCGGTGGCCGGCTTTCGGTCTACGACGCCGAGACCCGAGCCGCGCTCTCGGCGCTCGGCGGCCGCATCGACAAGGCCGCCGCCGAGGCCGTGTGGGCGACGGCCCTTGCCTCGCGATGGCAAGGGCCGCCGGTCTGGGTCCATGGCGACGTCGCCTCGGGCAATCTGCTCGTCGAAGATGGCAAGCTCTACGCGGTCGTCGATTTCGGTAGTTCGGCTATCGGCGATCCTGCCTGTGATCTGGTGATCGCGTGGACGGAATTTTACGGCGAGAGCCGTCAGGCGTTCCGCGACGCCATTGCCCTTGACGAGCACAGCTGGGCGCGCGCACGGGGCTGGGCGTTGTGGAAGGCGCTGATCGTCGCTTCGGGACATGACGGCAACCAGCGCGAGGCGGAAAAATCGTGGCGGGTCATCGATGAGGTGCTGGCGGATCACACAAAACAGTCGAAGCGGGAAGGCTAATTCAGTCTGAACGCGTCCCGCTCTAATAACGAAAGCATTACTGCCCGCCCATCTCCTTCCTGAACGTATCGAAATCGACCTGCATGCCGTTGAAGATGGTGCTCCAATGGCGGGTCAGCGCTGAAACGGCGACCGCCTCCTGGATCTCCTCGTCGGTGGCGCCGGCGCGCTTGGCGTCCTGCGTGTCCGACCAGATACAGTAGTTGCACGGGATTTGCGCCGCCACCGCCAGCGAGATCAGCGACTTGACCTTCGGCGGCAGCGCCGTCTTGTCGCTGAGCTGGATGGCCTTGACCTCGGCCCATGCACCGGGCAGACCGGCTTTCGGGAACTGCTTTACGAAACCGGGCACCCCGCCCATGGTCGACTGGATGTCCTTGACGGTCGCGTCATACTCATCGGCATAAGAAGGAGCTGCAGCCAGGGTCAGCACACAGGTGGCGGCGAGCAGGCAGGCGCGGCGGATGGAAGAATGCGTTGATGAAAGAGTACGATAGGCAGACATGACATTCTCCTCTGGCGTTTGTTGGCCTTACGGTGTAAGGTAACGTCGAAAATGAACCTTACATCGTAAGTTGTCAAGCGGCACCATGGACACATCGATCAAAAAAAAGCGACCGCGCGGCCGGCTGTCTCGCGAGATGATCGAGGATGCCGCTTTGAAGGTGATCGAGAGCGAGGGCCTCGCCGGGTTTTCGATGCGCAAGCTGGCGGCAGAACTCGGCTGCGAAGCCATGAGCATCTATCACCACTTTCCTTCGGTGGCGCATCTCTTCGAAGCCTTGGTGGATCGGCTGATCGGCTCCCTCGAAATGCCCGACGCGGACCTCCCTTGGCGACAAAGGTTACGCATTGCCGTGCAGGATTTCCGCCGCGTCGCGCGTGAGCACCCGGCCTTTGCCACGTTCCTTGTAACCTACCGGATGAATTCGCCGACGTGTCTCACTTGGCTGAACGGCATCCTTGGCCTGTTCGAGGCCGGCGGCTTCGGACCGGAACTGGGTGCGCGGCTGTTCCGCACCACTGGCTATTATCTGATGGGTGCCATCCTCGACGAGACTGCCGGCTATGCGAAGGGGCCTTCGGCCGTGACCATCGTCAGCGACGAGCAACTGGCGCAGGATTTTCCAAAAATAGCTGCGGCCGGGCGTTATTTCGGCACCGCCGAATTCGACCGGACGTTTGATCTGGGCCTTGACATGCTCCTGGACGAAATGGAGAACGCCCGCGACCGCGCCATCGCGCCGAACACCGGGTCTTGATGTCATGCGCTCCCTGTTCGCCCTGATACTGCTCATCGGTACCGGCATCGGCGTCGTCTATCCCTGGGCGATGACCAATTTCTCCGGCCGTGAGATCGGCACCTGGCGAGTTTACGACCAGGGCCGGTTCAAGCCGGTGACCGTGCCCCTGAGCGCACGCGACGGGCCGCTACGCCTGCTGGTCGACCTTACGGCAAGAGCCGAGCGCATCGTCTCGCAGCAGCGCACTGTGTTGACCCTCACTGCCGCCACCGGCGGCAGGACGGTGCTCGCCTCGACGCTGCAGTTCAACCATTCCGACAATCCGCGCCAGGTCAGCCCGCAACTGCCGGACAGGATCTTTCGCGACGAGGCTGGCCTGATCCCGACCGTTACCCCTGGTTCCTACATCTTCACCGTCGGTCCGGGCGACGCCGAAGGCATTCCGATGCGGGCCGTCGATCTCGTCCTGCGCTCGGGGGCCGGCGAGGTCGACCGCCGGGCGCGCCCGGTTGGTTTTTCCCTGATGGCGGCGGGCCTGGTCGGGCTGGTGCTGGCATTCCGTTTCGGCGGCCGCCGGCCGGAAAATCCGAACTCGCAGCCGCCACCGCCGCGCTGGGGCAGGGGCTCCAATTGAACTATCGCCATGCCTACCATGCCGGGAACTTCGCCGACGTCGTCAAGCATGTCGTGCTCAGCCGGCTGATTGAATATCTGAAACAGAAGGACAAGGCGTTTCGGGTCATCGACACCCATGCCGGGATCGGCCGTTACGATCTGTCCTCGACCGAAGCGCAAAAGACCGGCGAATGGCAAGGCGGCATCGGCCGGCTCGTCGATGCGGCCCTCGATGCGCCGGCGGCAGCACTGCTGGCGCCGTATCTTGAAGCCGTCCGCTCGCTCAATCCGGACGGCGGCGTGAAAAAATATCCGGGTTCGCCGTTGATCGCCCGGCACCTGATGCGCAAGCAGGACCGGCTGTCGGCGGTCGAACTGCACCCTAAGGATGCCGCCAGGCTGAAGGCGCTGTTCGACGGTGACTTCCAGACCCGGGTGATCGAGCTCGACGGGTGGCTGGCGCTCGGCGCGCATCTGCCGCCAAAGGAAAAGCGCGGCCTCGTGCTCATCGATCCGCCTTTCGAGGAAGAGGGCGAATTCGGTCGCTTGGTCGACGGGCTGCAAAGAGCCCATCGGCGCTGGCCAGGAGGGATTTACGCGCTGTGGTATCCGCTCAAGGACCGCAGGGCGGTCGCCGCCTTCCGCAAGGCGCTGAAGCAGACAGGCATTCCCAGGCTGCTCGACATCGGTTTTGAGATCAGGCCGGACGCCGTCGAGCCGAGCCTCGACGGCTGCGGCATGGTGGTGGTCAATCCGCCCTTCACGCTGGAAGGCGAGTTACGGACGCTGCTGCCGGCGCTGCACCGGCTGCTTGCACTTGAGCAGCCGTCGCACTGGACGCTGGATTGGCTGGCGGGAGAGTAGTTTGAGGCGTGGCCCTGCCGTTCCGTCAGCGCAACCATCGTCACCACAACCACGGTCGCTACAACCGCTTGACCGCGCGTCAGCGAATCCGCACAGTGCGCGCAGTCGACCTTGAGAGGCTGCCATGACTCGCTTCGCCCAATCCGCCCTTGCCGCACTGCTCGCCTTTTGCACGCCGCTGGCCGCGCCTCTTGGCGTCACCCAGGCAGTCCAGGCGGCCGACCTTGCAATCTATACCGACGAGGATAGCGGCGTCTGCGGCGAGGCCTGGGTGCTGAACAAGATCACCGACCGCTTCTCCTATCAGGTGCATCACGTGCCGCATCTGCCGGATGTGCAGATCGTCGACTTCCAGCGCATCCACCAGCATCGCTATCTGCCGGCCGACGACACCTGGCCGATCGGCCGCCGTTATTGCGGCGCCACCGTCAGCCTCTCCGACGGCGGCGCTCGCACCATCTGGTACCTGATCGAAGAAGGCCAGGGCTTTGCCTCGATCGGCGACAATGTCGAATTCTGCGTCTCGGGCTTCGACCGCTGGATGGTCTACAACGGCCGCTGCCGCGTCCTGCGCTGACCAGCGCTTTCCGATCCCGACGGATTGTTGCGTCACTTAGGTGGTCGAGAAAAGGAACACCTGACGGCCATCAGGATCACGGACGATCACGCGTCGGCCCATAGCCGTCGCCTTGACGTCCGCAATGATTCCAAAGCCGTTGGCCTTGGCGGCAGAAGCAGCTTCATCTGCGTTGGCGACTTCGAAGCCGATCATCGTTCCCGCTCCTTCCGGCGTCGTTGCTTCTGCCGGGTAGAGTTCGATCGCAAGCCCTTCACCTTGGAACGCGAAATGTATCGGACCGGAGCCATGCTGCTCTTGCCTGAAGACAATTCCAAAATTCGCGTAGAAAGCCGCGGCTGATCTGGGATCAGCCGAAAACCATGTGACAAATGCCAAGCTCGGCAAGGAGGACATTCATACCTCTCTGGTGTTGAGGGTCCAAGGTCGGACGAGGTTGCGAAAATCGGAGACTTCCATGCATGTCAACGCCAACCGACCACATCGATCATTTTGCGGGGGAAACAGCACCACATGGATTCGCTTGTTTATACTGTTGCTCTCGGCGCGGTCGTTGCAGGCTTCGTCCAGGGGCTTTCCGGGTTCGCTTTCAGCCTGGTTGCCATGTCGATTTGGGTTTGGACCGTGGAGCCCCAGCTTGCTGCCGCCATGGCGGTCTTTGGGGCGTTCACCGGCCAGATCATCGCCGCCGTCACCGTCCGCCGGGGCTTCGACCTCAAGCTTCTGCTGCCATTCCTGATCGGCGGGATCATCGGGATTCCGGTCGGTGTCGCCATCCTGCCTTTGCTGGATGTGCAGTTGTTCAAGTTGGTCTTCGGAGCGCTGCTGGTCGTTTGGTGTCCGTTGATGCTCTTTGCGCCTCGCCTCCCTCCCATCACGGTCGGGGGTCCTGTTGCAGACGGTGCAATAGGTCTGGTTGGCGGCATCATGGGTGGACTTGGCGGCTTCACCGGCCCGGTTCCAACGCTGTGGTGCGTGCTGCGCCAATGGGAAAAGGACAGGCAGCGTATTGTCATCCAGAATTTCAACCTTGTGACCCTCTCCATGACGATGGCCGCCTATCTTGCGGCCGGAAAGATCAAGCTCGAAATGCTGCCGATGTTTGCCGTCGTCGCGCCGGCGATGTTGATACCGACACTCCTTGGCGCGAGACTCTACATCGGCGTTAGCGAGGCGACTTTTCGAAAGATCGTCCTCACACTCTTGGCCGCATCAGGTGCGGCATTGTTGGCATCGTCCTTGCCGCAACTCATAATCCGGGTTTGAACGACACACAGAAATCCCGACTTCCGCCGTGCCATGCGCTATCGACCGATACGGCCCGCTCCCGATAGGTAGGCGCAGATCAGTTCGACGAGTTGCTTTTGCAGCTCCGGCGCGGCGAGCATGTTCCGGCGTGCCGCGTTGTGGATCACACCTTCGATCGCTGACGACAGCACGCGCGCCACGGCCTCCGTGTCGGCGCCTTTCCTTGGCTTGCGATAAGTGGCGACAGCAGTCGCATAGTGATTGAGGTATTGTGCCTGGAACGAAGCATGGGCGGCCCTGGAGCCGCGATCGCACGGCGCCTTGTCGAGCAGCACCTGATGTAGTGTCGGGTGAATGCTGTGCGCGGCGATCATGCCGCGCACCAGCTCCTGCGCGAATTTCCTGAGCGGCTTTTGGTCTTCCGCCGAATCGCGAATGACTGACAGCACATGATCGAAGTGACGGCGCCGGACAGCGGCGAGCAGGGAAAGCTTGTCGGGAAAATACTGGTAGAGCGTGCCGATGCTTACACCTGCTGTCTCGGCAACCTTGTTGGTGGTGAAGCCGGCCCACCCCAGCCCGCTCAGAACATGAGCCGCCGCCTCGATGATCGCCTCGACGGTTGCCCTGGAACGCGCCTGGCGCGGCTGTTTGCGCATGCGCGGATGCGGTTTTGCAATGCGGGTAGACACGTTCGCCCATTCTCCTGGAAATATAAACAACATACTCGCATTTCCGGAAAAGGACACCGACCATGAATACGCTCGCTCTGCTTCGCAGCCTGTTTGCCTATCAGGTCTGGGCCAATGAGGAACTGCTGGAAAAGCTCGCGAATCTCGACCCGCATGTTCACGGCAAGGAACGGCAGGCCGTGATACCGCTCGTCGATCACAGCCATGTGGTGTCGCGGATATTCTCGGCGCACCTGGTTGACGCAAGCCATGGCTACTCCGCCGACACCACCGAGGACACGCCGGCGTTCGACGAACTTCGCGCCGCAGTCGCAGCGACCGATCGCTGGTATCTCGATTATCTCGAAACCGTGTCGTCGCGGCAGCTGTCCGAGCCCGTCGCAGCATTGATGTCGCGACAGGAAATGTTGACCCACGTCGTACGGCACGGCGGCTATCATCGCGGTGAAGCGGGGCGCATCCTGGCGCAGATTTCGGTCATGCCGCCATGGGATACTTTCGCCGTCCATCTCCACAGGGCCGAGCCTTCGCGCCGGCTGCAGATGAGCCGTGAGCCGCTCGGCGCCTGAACGGCCGAGCGCGTTCGATCACGAGGTCGGCGCGACCGGATCTATCGAGCGATATCCTGTCCTTCAGAAATGCGAGCTGTCTGCTTACTTTCATCGCGTCGTGCAAGATAGTGCAGCGGCGTGCTCGTCGCGTTGCTTCCTACTTACCTGTAGTTTATCGTTTCGAACAAGACGAGGCGGGCGACCGCCTTCGCTCTTGACAATGTTCGCGCTGAGCGTCGGACGTTGAAGCGCAAAGCTGGTCGAAAAGGTCCTGAGCTTGACGAGAAGACCGGTCGAGATAGAGCGACCAGAATTTCTGTCGCAGGACTTCGCTGCGGGACACAAAGATTCGCAGCCGGTTTTTGCGCGGGTAAAATGGTCGCGCGCTCGCCGTAACCGAAACTTAAGCTGCAAAAATCATTCTAATGCTTCGCTGGCTAGCAAGCCGCGAGTCAGATATGCAATGTGCGCCGGGTCAATAACGGCCGTCGGCACAACGGAAGGGGCATGATATGGCTAAGCAGTCATCCAAAGCGCCGGCATCCAAGGCACCGGCAAAGTCACCGGCAAAGAAAGCACCGGCAAAAGCAGCCGCGGCAAAGGCCGCAACTGCTGTGAAGAAAGCAGCACCCGCGGCCAAAGCGAAGGCCGCTGCGCCTAAGGCAAAAGCAGCGCCGGCCAAAAAGCCGGCCGCCAAGGCCGCGGCAAAACCGGCCGTGAAGAAAGCAGCACCTGCCAAGGCGAAAGCAGCACCGGCCAAGGCCAAGGCTGCACCGGCCAAGAAGCCGGCTGCAAAGGCCGTGGCGAAGCCCGCTGCGAAGAAGGCAGCACCGGCAAAGGCCGCCGCTGCGAAATCTTCTGCAGCAGTGAAGAAAGCAGCGCCCGCGGCCAAGCCGAAGGCAGCGCCCGCAAAGACGAAGGCCAAGAAGTAGTCGCCGTTCTCCGATCGCCGGGGACAGTACTCAAGACAGCCATGGCGGGATGCCTAATAGGCGCCTCGCTTGCTGGCTGACGGTCGGGCAGGACGAGAAAGAGGCGGGAGGAAGACATCTTTTCGCAGCTCCCAGGACTTCGCCGTGCGGCGAAGTCCGGTGGGATTTTTGTGGCTGCCAAAACCAAACCTTCGGTGCAAGGCCTAGTTGGTAGTTGCTCGGATCTGGATTGTCCGACGTGCTCGCGTCTGCCGACGCACCTCCGATTCATCGCATCCGAACGCGAGACAATGGTTGTACGCTGGCGGCGGGGTTTTCCGCCTCTGGCCGTTGATGAACCCTGCATGATCGGTCAACGGTGCCCATGCACGAGCCCCTGTCGGAATCGATTTTCGGTGAGGGTCATGCACGAAGTCACAATGCTACCGCATCCTTTGCGCGTCCAATGGGGCATATGGAGCTGTAGCCGGCAAACAGGAATCGACAATGCCCAGACTGCTCTACGCGTCTACTTCTCCCTACAGTTCCAAGGTGCGCATGGCAGCACTTCATGCCGGCATCGCCGTCGATCTCGTGCCGATAAAGACCGAGGAAAGACCGGCCGCGCTGATCGGCGCCAATCCGCTCGGCAAGATCCCGGTGCTGGTGCTCGACGACGGCCGCTCGGTCCATGACAGCCGCGCCATCACCCAGCATCTCAACCGGATGTCGAAGAACGCATTGTTTCCGCGCAATCCCGACAAGCGCCTCGAGGCGGAGGTGCTGGAGGCATTGGCCGACGGCATCTGCGACTGCGCGCTGTCGATGGTCTACGAGCGGCGCACACGGCCGGAAGAGATGGTCTACCAGCCTTGGCTCGAGCGCCAGTGGACGAAGATTTCGGACGCGCTCGATCTGCTCAACGCGAACCCGCCGAAGCTGCCGAAGAAAATCACCCTCGGCCAGATCGCATTGCGCGCCTGCCTCGGCTATCTCTCGCTGCGCTTCGCTGGAAAATGGGAAAAGGGCCGCGGCCGGCTGACGCGCTGGGCGGCACGCTTCGACGAGAAATTCCCGGAGCTGAAGCCCGCCATCCCGGCTTGAGGGCGGGCGGCCTCAACCGGTGCCACAAAAAAAGCCGGGCGCGAGGCCCGGCTTTTTCGTGTCGTGGCTTGGACGACTTAGAACTTCATACCGACGCCGAAAGTGACGCGATTGTCGGTCGACTTGACCTTGCCGATACCGTCGAAGTCCTTCCTGCCGAAGTCCGTGTAACGATACTCGACACGGCCGAACACATTGTCGGTGATCTTGATGTCGGTACCGACGCCAGCTGTCCAGCCAAACTGCGTGTTGGTATCGCTTACGCCGGCAGCTTCAATCTTCTGGTTCTTCAGCGCGCCACCGGCGGTGCCGTAGAGCAGGATGTCCGGGGTGACAGCGTAGCCGAGGCGGGCACGCAGCGAGCCCTCGAAGCCACCCTTGGCCTCGATGCCGGCATCGTCGCCCTTGACGCCGTTGTAGCCGATATCGGCTTCGGCACCGTAGACGAAGTTCTCCTGCTGCCAGTTATAGCCGCCGAAGACGCCGCCGACAAAACCCTTGGTGTCGACGTCGACGCCAATGTCTTTGGCTTTGGCGTGGCCAGCGAAGCCGTAGCCGACGCTCACACCGGCATAGGGACCGGCCCAGGATGCGACCGGAAGTTCTGCGATCGGGGCAGGTGCCGGCGGCTCTTCCTGAACCACGTCCGCGGCATAGGCGGTTCCGCCGAGGGCGAACAGCCCAAACGCCACCGCGAGCGGTCGCGCAAATTTAAGATTGGCTTGCATTGTTCTTTACTCCTTAAGCCACAGGACACAGGCTTGTTGTTTATGAGCGCCCTCAACCCGTCCGGGGGATGAAACGGATCCGGCGTTCAACGGTTCCAAATGTCGTGTCGAAATGCGGCTGAAGCGAACCTGAACTTGGGTCATTCCCTGGCACGAATGAGGCAGAACCTTGACGTTGCATCTTCGCAACAGCGAATGTCAGCAGGTTCGCCGTGCTGCACTGCACACGGCTTGGTGTAAGGGCTCCAGAGCCCTATATTGCGGGCGGGCTGGCCCGAATTCCGGTCGAGCCAAAACGCCCACCGGGCACTTTGCCACAATCCTGCCCCAGGTGGAAATGGGATTTAACGCTTGGCGGGCCATAATTTGCCGGCGCGATCCCGGCAGGCCGGAATCGGCATCGGATTAAGGATTGACAGATGAGCAAGGTCGCCGCGACGGCACTGGTGACGGGCGGTGCGAAACGGATCGGCAGGGCGATCGTCGAAGATCTTGCCGCGCATGGTTTTGCCGTCGCCATTCACTGCAATCGCTCGCTGGCCGAGGCGGAGGCACTGGCGGCCGAAATCAACAGTGGTCATTTTGGTCGACATGGCCGGGCCGCAGTGATTGCTGCCGACCTGACCGAGATGGACGCCGTCAGCAACCTGGTCGGTCGCGCGGCGGCGGCGCTCGGGCCGGTGTCGCTGCTGGTCAACAACGCCTCGCTGTTCGAGCACGACAGCGTTGAGGATTTCGACTGGCCGGCCTGGGATCGCCATTTCGCCATGCACGTCAAGGCGCCGGCGCTGTTGGCACAGACTTTCGCCCGGGCCTTGCCGCAGAACAGTGAGGGGCTGATCGTCAACATGATCGATCAGCGCGTCTGGCGGCCGACGCCGCGTTATTTCTCCTATGCGCTGTCGAAGTCGACGTTGTGGGCGGCGACCGAGATGATGGCGCAGGCGCTGGGTCCCCGCATCCGTGTCAACGCCATTGGTCCTGGCCCGACCTTGAAGAACACGCGCCAGCACGACAGCGATTTCGATGCTCAGATTGCCGGGCTGATCCTGAAACGCGGCCCGGAATTGCCGGAATTCGGTGCCACTATCCGTTATCTCTGGGCGGCACGCTCGGTCACCGGCCAGATGATCGCGCTTGACGGCGGCCAGCATCTTGCATGGCAGACGCCCGATGTGACAGGCATGACGGAATGAGCCCCATGGACCAGAAACAAAAAACGCGCGGTGGCGCCGACGACCTGCCGCCCGAAATCGACCTCGAGGACGAGGCGGCCGAGGAGGTCGTCGAGCCTGCAGCCAGCGGTCCGGACGTTACCTTCACCGCCATCGACTGGACCCCGCATGCCGGCGACGCCGACGGCATGGTCGGCGCCGAGGTGATCCAGACGCTGGTAAAGCGGCTGCCCAATGCGCCCGGCGTCTACCGCATGATGAATGCCGCCGGCGACGTGCTCTATGTCGGCAAGGCACGCAGCCTGAAGAAGCGGGTCACCAGCTACGCGCAAGGCCGGTTCCACACCAGCCGTATCGGCCGCATGGTGCGCGAGACATCGACGATGGAGTTCGTCGTCACCCGCACCGAGATCGAAGCGCTGCTGCTTGAAGCCAACCTCATCAAGCGCTTGCGGCCACGCTTCAACGTGCTGATGCGCGACGACAAGTCGTTCCCCTATATCCTGTTGACCGGCGACCATGTCTCGCCCGGTATTTACAAGCACCGCGGCGCGCGCTCGCGCAAGGGCGACTATTTCGGCCCCTTCGCCTCGGCCGGCGCAGTTGGCCGTACCATCAACTCGCTGCAGCGCGCCTTCCTGCTCAGGAGCTGCACCGACTCCTTCTACGAGAACCGCACCCGGCCTTGCCTTTTGTTCCAGATCAAGCGCTGCGCCGGCCCGTGCACCGGCGAAATCTCGCACGGCGACTATGCAAGGCTTGTCGCCGAGGCGAAGGATTTTCTCTCCGGCCGCAGCCAGAAGGTGAAGACGGAGATCTCCGCCGCCATGCAGCAGGCTTCGGAGAACCTCGATTTCGAACGCGCCGCCATCTACCGCGATCGGCTGGCGGCGCTGTCGCATGTGCAGAGCCATCAAGGCATCAATCCGCAGACCGTCGACGAGGCCGATGTCTTCGCCATCCATCAGGAGGGCGGCCAGGTCTGCATCCAGGTGTTCTTCTTCCGCACCGGCCAGAACTGGGGCAACCGCGCCTATTTTCCCAAGGCCGATCCGGCGCTCGAAGCCGGCGAGGTGCTGGGATCGTTCCTGGCGCAGTTCTACGACGACAAGCCGACGCCGCGCACCATCCTGTTGTCGCATGGCGTCGAGGATCAGGAATTGCTGGCGGAGGCCCTCTCCACCCGCACCGGCCGCAAGGTGTCGATCTCCGTGCCGCAGCGCGGCGAGAAGAAGGACCTGACCGACAACGCGCTGCAGAACGCGCGCGAGGCGCTCGGCCGGCGGCTCGCCGAAACCTCGACCCAGGCGCGGCTGCTCACTGGCTTTGCCGAGACCTTCGGCCTGGAAAAGCCGCCGGTGCGCATCGAGGTCTATGACAACTCGCACATCATGGGCACCAACGCCGTCGGCGCCATGGTCGTCGCCGGGCCGGAAGGTTTTGTGAAGAACCAGTATCGAAAGTTCAACATCCGCTCGACCGAGATCACGCCGGGCGACGATTTCGGCATGATGCGCGAGGTGATGCAGCGGCGCTTCTCGCGGCTGTTGAAGGAACATGGTGACGCCCCGCAAACCGAGGGCGCGGACGAGGCGAGCCCTACCGAACCGGGCGACGATATCGAGGACGCGGGCGCCTTCCCCGCCTGGCCCGACGTCATCCTCATCGACGGCGGCCAGGGCCAGATGACGGCGGTGCGCAAGATTCTCGCCGATCTCGGCATCGAGGACCGCGTCGTGGCCATCGGCATCGCCAAGGGTCAGGACCGCGATGCCGGCCGCGAACGCTTCTTCGTCAAGGGCAAGGCCCCATTCTCGCTGCCTGTTCGCGATCCGGTGCTCTATTTCGTCCAGCGGCTGCGCGACGAGGTCCATCGCTTCGCCATCGGTTCGCACCGCGCCCGCCGCAAGAAGGAGATGGTCAAGAGCCCGCTCGACGAGATCAGCGGCATCGGCCCCGGCCGCAAGCGCGCGCTGCTGATGCATTTCGGTACGGCCAAGGCGGTCAGCCGTGCCGCCGTCGAGGACCTGGTCAAGGTCGACGGCATTTCGGAGCAGGTGGCGAAATTGGTCTACAATCATTTTCACGAGAGCTAAGACCTATTGCCGATATTTCGGCTGGCTAATCGATTCTGGCCTGTTGACCCCCCACATTCGCTTCTGATTTGACTAAGCAGGCAGAAAGAGTTCCCAAAACATGTCCCAGCGCGCGTTCAACCTGCCCAACATGCTCACCTACGCCCGCATCCTGGCGGTGCCGCTGGTGGTGCTGTGCTTCTTCCTGGAAGGCCATCTGAAATCGAGCGACTTCGCGCGCTGGTCGGCGCTCATCATTTTTCTGCTCGCCTCGATCACCGATTACTTCGACGGCTATCTGGCGCGCGCCTGGCAGCAGACCTCCAACATCGGCAAGATGCTCGACCCGATCGCCGACAAGCTGCTGGTCGCCACTTGCCTGCTGCTGCTTGCCGCCGACACCGACCGCCATGCCGGCATCGCCGGCTGGTCGCTATGGGCCGCGATCATCATCCTGTGCCGCGAGATCCTGGTCTCGGGCCTGCGCGAATATCTGGCGGCCTTGAAGGTCTCGGTTCCGGTGACGCAGCTCGCCAAATGGAAGACCACCATCCAGATGATCGCCATCGCCTTCCTGCTTGCAGGTCCCGCCGGCGACAAGATCTTCCCGCTGACCACCCAGACCGGGCTGGTGCTGCTGTGGATCGCAGCCCTGGTGACGCTCTACACCGGCTACGACTATTTCCGCGCCGGCCTCAAGCACATCATGGATGAATAAAATGTCGACGAAGCTCATCTATTTCGCCTGGGTGCGCGAGCGGATCGGCAGACCGGAGGAAGAGGTCGAACTGCCGGCCGGCATCGAAACGGTCGCCGACCTGTTGCGCTGGCTGAAATCGCGCGGCGAGGAGTACGAGAACGCGCTGCAATATCCTGACGTGATCCGCGTCGCCATCAACCAGGAACATGTCGAGCACCGCGAGAAGATCGCCGGCGCGCGCGAGATCGCGCTGTTCCCGCCGATGACCGGTGGCTGAACCATGTCCGCGGTGGTGCCGGTCGTGCGCATCCAGGCGGAGGATTTCGACGTCGCCGCCGAGATCGCCAGGCTGACCAGGGGTCGCAACGATATCGGCGCTGTGGTGACCTTCTCCGGCCTTTGCCGCGACGAGCAAGGCAGGCTCTCGGCGCTCGAGCTCGAACATTATCCCGGCATGGCGGAAGCCGAGATATCCCGCATCGCCGGCGAGGCAATCGAGCGCTGGCCGCTGCAGGGGCTCACCGCGATCCATCGCCACGGCAAGATCGCGCCCGGCGAAAACATCGTGCTGGTAGTGGCGGCTTCCGCCCACCGGCAGGCGGCGTTCGAGGCCGCGAATTTCCTGATGGACTATTTGAAATCACGGGCGCCGTTCTGGAAAAAGGAACACCATAGCGACGGTTCCGAGGGCGGCTGGGTCGACGCCAAGGATGCCGACGACAAGGCGGCGGGCCGCTGGAAGCAGCCGCCGTCGAAATAAATCCCTGCGACAGCCATCCATACCCGGCCAGCCATTCATTGACCGCAATCCTGCGAGACCCTTCGCCGGAAGGGGAGCAGGATCATGCTGGACAGGATCGCCGAGTTCTTCATCTTCGGACTGGTGCCGCTGGCCGTCGGCATCCTAGCCGTCCCGGATCATTCCGCGGCTGCCGAAAAGACCCTCAAGGGCGAGGTGATGTATCGCGAGCGCATCGCGCTGCCGCCCAATGCCGTGCTTTCCGTGCAGCTTGCCGACGTGTCGCTGGCCGACGCGCCGGCCGCAATCATCGGTGAGCGCAAGGTGGTGCCGGCCGGCCAGGTGCCGATCAAGTTCGAGATCAGCTTCGACCCGCAGGTGATCCGGCCTGATATGACCTACGCGCTGCAGGCGCGCATCACTGTCGACGACCGGCTGCTGTTCGTCACAGATGCGCGCCATCAGGTCGACCCGCTCAGCGACGCGCCACAGACCATCATGCTGAAAATGGCGGCGCCGAGCGATGCGCCGGCGGCAGCCTCGGTGTTCGGCCAAAGCTGGCTGGTCGAATATATCGACGGTGTCGGCGTGATTGCCGAGCCGCGGGCGACATTCCGCATCAGCGAAGCCGGCAAGGCCGGCGGCAGCGGCCCTTGCAACGTCTATTTCGCCACTGCCAAGGTAGACGGCTCGACGATCGCCGTCAGCGACATCGGCTCGACCTTCAAGGCCTGCGCGCCTCAGGTCATGGCCGAGGAAAAGGCGCTGTTCGAGGCGCTGGCCAAAGCAGCATCCTACCACGTCGACGCCGGCAAGCTTGTCATCGCCGACAGAGACGGCCGCGACATCCTGCGCTTCAACGCCGCGAGCTAGCGCATCACCCAAGCCGATTACTCTCTGCGGCAGCTGTATGCCGATCACATTGTGTTTCAGCGGGAATAGGCCGGGCAGGGGGCGCGTTAGTTCTTCATAAATGGCGGGTAAGGCAAAAGGGACGTTTGTCCCTTCGTTGAAGCCGCCAGAATGGGTGCGGCTCGTTCTGGCCTTAACTCAAAGGAGTCCAGACATGAAAACGCACACGCTTATCCTTGCCGCCACCGGTGCATCGCTCCTTGCCTTTACCGGCCTTGCCAAGGCGGACGACCATCTCGTCAATGCTCTTGACCACGGTCTCAAAGCGGACAGCCAACCGTTCCAGACCAACAAGGCCGGCCATAGCGGCGATCTCGCACCGGGGCAGGGCAGCCCGTTTTCAGGTGAAGAGACCAAGACCCCGTCCACCGACACGGAAGCGGCGAACGAACATGCGAACGTGAAGGAACGCGAGGCGAAATAGACTGGCAGAACCCGCCGCTAGGGGGCGGCGGGCGACATGTATCGGGCGACGATGCCGCATTTCATGCGATATTTCTCAATTCGTCGCGAGTTTGAATACCGCGCCATAGTGATAGGGCGGCACATCAACCAGCTCGGCGAGCTTGAACCCGCTCGCTTCCACCGACGCGGTGGTCTGTTCGGGTGACAGCCTCAGCTCGGTCTTTGGCCCGCGCGGCTCGCCCAGGACCGTGGTCTGCTCGCGCGGATACTGGTGCCAGTTGACGATGGCAAAACGACCGGCAGGGCCAAGCGTCGCGCGCACGGCGCGGGCAAGCCGCGGCCGATCCGGAACGCCGTGGAAAGCGTTGGCGATAAAGACGAAGTCGACGGTTTGAGGCACCAGCCTGGCAAGTTCATAGGCGTCGCCCGCCAAAAACTCGCAATTGCTCGCGCCTCCTTCGGCCAGCCGCCGCCTGGCGACTTCGAGCAGATCGGCATCGATGTCGATAGCGATTACATGACGGGCGACCCTGGCGATTGGCAGCGAGAACCAGCCGTCGCCGCAGCAGAGATCGACCACGTCCGTGCCGGGCTTCATGCCGACTGCCGCCAGGACACTGGCAGGCTCGGGCCACAGCGCTTCCCACCAGCCGCCGGTTGGCATTTCGGTGCCTTGGAAGAAACCGGGAATGGTGCTGGTCATGGCCTGGTCGGCTCCATTGTCGGGACCGCGTTTGATCCGCCCCTCCGAGCTTAACGCACCCGTGACCCGTCGAGGAGCCTGAAGCTGAAAATGTCCGCCACTGCATGTCGCGCAAAACTGTGCAGCGGTTTTGCGATAACGACATGCATCAAGACAAGAACCTGAAGCCCGTCGCATGAGACCGGTCGAACGCGACGCGCTTTAGCAAAAAAGGCCGGCGTTGCGCCGGCCTCTTTGATGGGGTTCGGGATGCCGGCTCAGCCGACGATCTCGGTGTCCGAGAACCAGTATTTGATCTCCTGCGCGGCGGTTTCCGGCGCATCGGAACCGTGCACGGAATTCTCGCCGATCGACAGCGCGTGCAGCTTGCGGATGGTGCCTTCGGCGGCGCTTGCCGGATTGGTTGCGCCCATCACTTCGCGGTTCTTGGCAATGGCGTTCTCGCCTTCCAGTACCTGCACGACTGTCGGGCCCGACGACATGGACTCGACCAGCTCGCCGAAGAACGGACGCTCCTTGTGGACGGCATAGAAACCTTCCGCCTCGCGGCGGCTCATCCACACCCGGCGCGAAGCGACGACGCGCAGGCCGGCATCTTCCAGTATCTTGGTGATAGCGCCGGTGAGATTGCGACGGGTCGCGTCGGGCTTGATCATGGAAAAGGTGCGTTCGAGCGCCATGGGATCGTCCTTGTGATGGAGAGTGGAATTGAGGGTGGCGGGCTCTATACAAGCCGCCCGCTGCCTTGCCAAGGGGAGGCCGGCCCGGCACGCATTTCTGCGCTGGGGCGGCGGACTTTCAAGTCGAACCATGCCGCCGCTCCATCTTTTTGCTGAGCATCGGATTTTCCAGAAACCGTACTCACTTTGGGTCCGATCGACTGGCCGCCCTATAGCGCGTCGTCGCCAGCCTGAGACTACGTCGTCATAACTGCATCTCGATCGTCAGGTTGGCCGTGTCGCCAGCCCCGAGGCCTTCGCGAACCCGCACCGCGGTCTTGATCGGCAAGAGCAGGCTGCCGGATTTCTTGTCGGGAAACAGCGATGTCCGCCATCTGGTCTGGCCGATGACGGCTTCCACGCCAAGCGAGCCCCAGGGCCTTGCCATCCCCACCGTCGCCGTCTTGATCCGGGCCCCACACTCCGGCGGCAGCGTCACGAAATGCCAGCCGCCCTTGCCCGGATAGACCCAGATCTCGGCCTGCATGTCGTAGCGAAACATTCTATGCCCTTCCTCAGGTCAAGGCCGTCACGACTGGCTTTGCCATGGTGTCTTGCTGGCAATGATGACGATCGGCGAAACCATCCATGACATCCACAGCCCTGCAGGGGGAGGAGTCATTCTTCAGCGCAAAGAGGATGGCAGCGCCGCCATTGCACTACCGCCTTATCACGATCGAAGCGCGCCGGACCTCCCAGCCTTCCCGTTCCAGTTCCGGCACGCTGTGGTTCTCGCTGGGGTAGCCGATGCAGAAGTAACCGATCAGTGTCCACTCCGGCTGCACGTCCAGGATCGTCGCCATCTCGGCCGGATCGAGGATCGAGACCCAGCCCATGCCTATTCCTTCGGCTCGCGCCGCCAGCCACATCGTGTGGACCGCCATGACAGCTGAATAGTCTATGGTGGCTGGCATAGTCAGGCGGCCAAGCCCATGCCCTTGCTCGGTTGCGCGGTCGGCGAAAACCGCAAGCTGGCAGGGCGCCTCATTCAGGCCGGCAAGCTTCAGGCGCGAATACAGGGCGGCGCGTTCACCGCAAAAGGTTTGGAGTGCCTCCGCGTTGCAGCGCTCGAAGCAGGCCCTGACGGCGGCGCGGCATGCTTCGCTCTCGGCGACGACGAAGCGCCAGGGCTGGCTCAGCCCGACGGACGGCGCGGCGCTGGCAAGCTCGAGCAGCCGCTCCAGCGCTCCATCGGGGAGCGGCGTCGGCTTGAACCGCCTGACGTCGCGCCGCCACAGGAAAAGGTTGGCGAGCGCAGCGCGAAAATCGGCCGGGAACTCTGGGTTTGCCGTCATGGCGCGCTGCCTTTGTTGTGATTGCCCGGTTCGCCGGATGTTCGTCTTGTTTGCTTCGATCCAGGCACTGATGAGGCGCTTCGAGCGACACTTCGTCTACCCGCATTGTCGCATTTCGCCGGCTGGCAACTTGCAGCTAAGGCCGGACGACATCCCTGCCGGCAACGCCGTTGGACCTCGATCGGCAAAACAAAACCCGCCTCGGCAGGCCGGGCGGGCGTCGGTGCGAATCATCACCATATCGAGATTAGTAGCATAGCTGCCGGCACAAAGCAAGAACAAAATGTGGCGCCTCCGATAAAAACTGCCGATTTCAACTCTCGAGCGGGGCGATCGCTGCCGCCGCGACGTTGCGGCCGAGGCCGCCATGCAGATCGAGGCATCGTTCGAACCATTGCGCCACGACGTCGCTGTCGTCGAGCAGCCGGTAGGGCGTGGCGATGCGCGCCCATTGCAGCGCGCCGAAAACGATGTAGTCGGCAAATAGCTCGACCGGCCGCCGATGAAGGGCTGATAGCCAAGCATCGAGCGCAGCGGCTCCAGCGAGGCGCGGAAGCCGGCGAGCCCGGCGTCGCGGGTGGCGTAAACCGCCTCCAGGGGCTTGCCGAAGCGCTGCTCGCGGTTCTGCCGGAAATAGGCGGCGTTCGCCTCGTCCTGCATAGCGTGCAGGTCCAGTATCGCAGCGGTGGTGACGTAGGGATGGATGGTCAGCTGCGACCAGCGTTCGATGAAGCGCGCCGTCGCCTTGCCGCCGTCGCCGGAAAACAACGTCGGCCGCTCGGGATAGGTCTCCTCGAGATAGAGCGCGATGGCGAAGGAATCGGCGACCACCGTCTCGCCGTCGCGGATCACCGGAACGAGCTTCGAGACGCCGCCTTCCACCTTCGGCACTTCAAGGAAACGGGTCGGCACGCTGGTGATGTCGAGCCCTTTGTGGGCCAGCGCCATCGCCGCCTTCCAGCAATGTGGGCTGAATGGGCGGGCGGCATCGCGTCCGACAAGGTCATAGAGCAGAATGGTCATTGGCGGCAGCGTCCTTGCAGTCTAACTATGCCCGAAACAGACCCGCGCAGGGGGTCTCGCAGGTCGAGAGAAAATGAAACAGCATTTCAGGATGTTTGCGGCCTACAATCAATGGGCCAACGGCCGCATCTACGATGCCGCCGCCGATCTCGACGAGGAAGAGTTCGACCGCAATGTCGGCGTCTTCTTCGGTTCTATGATGGGAACGCTCAACCACCTCCTGGCAGCCGACCGTATCTGGATGAAACGCTTCACCGGCGAGGGCGACGCGCCGGCAAGGCTCGACACGGTCCTGCACCGCGCCTTGCCAGGCTTGCGGCTGGCGCGCGAGGCCGAGGACAAACGGATCATCGACTGGGTCGACGGCCTGAGCGACAAGGCGCTGTCGGGCCGCTTCTCCTACATGACCGTCTCGGATATGCGCACCGTCTCGCAGCGGCTGGCGCCGGCGCTCGACCACTTCTTCAACCACCAGACCCACCACCGCGGCCAGGCGCATGCGATCCTGACCATTCTGGGCAAGCCAAGCCTCGGACTGGACCTGACGATGTTCCAGCGCAGCGAGGAGGGCAGGGCTTTCGCCTGAATCTGGGGCGGCTGGTGACGCGGACGGTGGATAGAGGACAATCTGCCGAGATTGCAAAACGCGCCGAAACATTTTATGTAGCGGACGGTCGTGAGGGCGGCCGCTTCAGCAGCATTCAGCAGCAACAGCGAGAATTGGCACGCATGCCCAATGAACCCTTGCGCCTCGTGGCGTTCTTCGCCGTGGTCCTGGCGCTTCTCAACTCCGGTTATTATTTCCACCAGGGCGACATTGTCGCGACCATCTATTTCATGATCGGCGCCATTCTTGTGACCGCGGTCACCCGGATGAGCATCAGACGGCAGCTGATTTAGGACCGATCTCCTTATCTGGCCGCCATCTCGACGGCTGGTTTCGCTTCGACTGCGATCGAATTGAAGCAAAGTCTTAGGACTTCGTTTGCGCTGTTGCTTCAAGGTAGCCGGCTGAAGCAGGAGCAAAAGCATGCAGATCGATTTGTCCCCGACGAGCTGGGGCAGGGTCGTGGCGGTTACCGTCGCGGGCACGGCAGTCTGCATTGCAGCCGCATTCCTCGTCGATTCCTTCAATTTCCCGTATTTGTCGCCGGAAGCGCTGTGGCGGGCGCAGCTCACAGACCTGCTGCTGCCGCTTGTCCTGGCCAGCTCGTTCTTCTTCTTCCTCATGTGGAAAATGCGCCAGCTGGCGATCGCGCAGAAGGTACTGGCCGTCGTCGCGGCGACCGACAGCCTGACGGCGGTATTCAACCGGGGTGCATTTTCCATGCTCGTCGAGGCCTATCTCGAACAGGCCCGCAGCCATTCCGTCGTAAATGCCGGAGCCTTGCTGATCGTCGATGCCGACCATTTCAAATCCGTCAACGACCGCCTCGGCCACGACTGCGGAGACCAGGCGCTCAAGCTGATCGCCAGGACAATCCAGGGCCAGCTGCGCGGCGCCGACATCGTCGGCCGGATCGGCGGCGAGGAATTTGCGGTTTTCCTTCCCGGCGCAGATCCTTCGCAGTCCTGGCTGGTGGCGGAGACAATTCGCCGGCGCGTCCGTGAGGCGGAGTTCTCGCCTGGCGGCCGGCCCTGTCCTCTCTCGGTCAGCATCGGCGGCGTCGCCTTCAGCGGGCCGACCACCTACGCCGAGATGTTCGTGGTGGCGGACAAGCACCTTTACAAGGCCAAATCGAACGGCCGCGATCAGGTCAGTTTCGAAACCGCGGCAGCGGGCGACCCGCCGGGCGGCGGCCCGATGACGGTCCATTGATGGTCGTTTCTGTCAGGCGGCGTAGCCGCCGAGGCCCCGGGCGACCGGCTTGACCGAGACCGCCGGCTGGGCGGCCGGCCAGAGGATGCCTGCCGTTACGGCAAAGGTGATCAGGGCGTCGCGTGCCGCTTCGGGCGAGATATCGCCGGCACGTGCCGCCTCGCAGGCCTTCACCGCGGCGCCATAGCTCAGCCGGCGGCGCGAAGGCGGGAACTCGGTCAGGAATTCGTGCATCTCGGAGAACGAAGCGATCGTACGCTTGTAGCCGGCGCCAACGGTTAGGGCGACCGGGGTGGAAAACGTCCTGTCGTGCATTCTGGCCTCTCGAATGGGCGGAGGTCACGGCGGACGCCGTTCTCCGGTCTGGGGGTCGGGCAGAAACGCGGATCACGGCGCGAGGTTCCATGTTGCCGGGATTGTTTTTTCGCCGGCTCCGGGAGCGGTCGCCGGGCGAGCAGCGCCGACGTCGAGGCGGGTGCCTATTTCCACATGCCGCGCATGCGGGCGCCGAGGTCGACACGTACCTGCGGCTGGCGGCGCGGATCGTCTCTGGCCTGGACGCTGGCCCATGCCACCTGCTCGAAGGCGCCGAGGATCGAGCGCGGGATGAAGCGCGTGCGCGAGGCATAGACATGGCGGTCGCCGCGCGCCGCCTGGCCATGGACGAAAAAGCGATGCGGCATGACCAGGTGCAGGCTGTCCTTGGCCCGCGTCATCGCCACGTAGAGCAGCCGCCGCTCCTCGTCGACATCCTCCTTGCTGCCGACGCCGAGATCGATCGGGATGCAGCCGTCGACGGTGTTGAGCACGAAGACGTTCTTCCACTCCTGGCCCTTGGCCGAATGGATCGTCGAAAGGATCAGATAATCCTCGTCGCGGTGTGGCGGGCCGGCCTCGTCGCTGGTCGCGTCCGGCGGATCGAGTGTCAGCTCGGTAAGGAAGCGCTCGCGCGACGCATAGCCGGAAGCGATCTGCTCGAGCTGCAGGAGATCGGCCCGGCGCGTCGTTGCATCCTCGTGGATGCGTTCCAGATGCGGCTCGTACCAGAGCCTGACCTGTTCGATGTCGGCCGGCCATTTTTGCGCGCCGGCGCGCAGGCCGCTATAGAGCGCGACAAAGCCCGGCCAGTCGTCGGCGGCACGCTGCGGCGGCCGATAGCGGGCAAGCCCCATCGTCTCGTCAAGCGAATTTGCCATGGTCTCGACGATCGCATTGGCGGCCGAAGGGCCGATGCCCGGCAGAAGTTGCAGCACGCGAAAGCCGGCGACGCGGTCGCGCGGGTTTTCGGCAAAGCGCAGCACGGCCAGCATATCCTTGACGTGGGCGGCATCGAGGAATTTCAGCCCGCCGAACTTGACGAAGGGGATGTTGCGGCGCGTCAGCTCGATCTCCAGCGGGCCGCTATGGTGCGAGGCGCGAAACAGCACCGCCTGTGCTTTGAGAACGGTGCCGGCCTCGCGTTCGGTGAGTATCGCCTGGCAGACATAGCTCGCCTGCTCGGTCTCGTCGCGCACGCTGACCAGCTTCGGCTTTTCCGCAGATTTGCGCTCGGTCCAGAGATTTTTGGTGAAACGTTCCGACGCTTCGCCGATTACCGCATTGGCGGCCGCCAGGATGGTCTCGGTCGAGCGGTAATTGCGCTCCAGCATGACGACTTCCGCCGGCTGCGCGAACTGCTTGGGAAAATCCAGGATATTGCGCACTTCCGCGGCGCGGAACGAATAGATCGACTGCGCGTCGTCGCCGACCACCGTCAGCCCCGATCCGTCGGGCTTGAGGGCCGTCAGGATCGAGGCCTGCAGCCGGTTGGTGTCCTGGTATTCATCGACCAGCACATGGTCGAAACGCGCACCCAGATGCGCGGCGATTTCCGGCTCGCCGGCCATCTGCGCCCAGTAGAGCAGCAGGTCGTCGTAATCGAGCACATTCTGCGCCTGCTTGGCCTCGACATATCGGGCGAACAATTGCTTCAGCTGTTCGGCCCAGCCGGCGCACCACGGGAACACCGAACCCAGCACCTCGCCGAGCGGCGCCTGTGCGTTGACGGCGCGCGAATAGATCGCCAGGCAGGTGCCCTTGGTCGGGAAGCGGGCTTCGGTCTTTGAAAACCCAAGCTCGTGGCGGGCGAGGTTCATCAGGTCGGCGGAATCCTCGCGATCGTGGATGGTGAAGGCCGGATCGAGACCGATCTCCAGCGCATAATCGCGCAGCAGCCTGGCGCCGATGCCGTGGAACGTGCCGGCCCAGCTCAGCGCATCGGTAATCACCGAGGCATCGCGCCCCAGCACCTCGCCGGCGATGCGCTCGACCCGCTTGGCCATTTCCGCTGCGGCACGGCGCGAAAATGTCATCAAAAGGATGCGGCGCGGGTCGGCACCCCTGACGATCAGATGCGCGACCCGGTGCGCCAGCGTGTTGGTCTTGCCGGAGCCGGCGCCGGCAATGACCAGCAACGGTCCGGCGATCTTGCCGTCGCCATGTTCGACGGCAAGCCGCTGCTCGGCGTTGAGCTTCGCCAGATAGGCCGGCTGGAAGGACGAATCACGGGCGGCGAGGTTCATCGCCCATCAAGCATCGTTTCTGCTTTGTTCGCAACGGTTTGCGGAGCCGGAATAGGCCCCGTGAGCGAAGAAGCCTTGCGGGCAGGCTTGTCGACTAACGCTCGGGCTCGACGCCCATCCTTGCCGATTGCCGCCGTAGCGCCTCGCGATCGTCCTGTGGCGGTGGCAACAGCAGCGGATCGAAATCGTCGGGCACCTCATCGATCACTTTCTTGGCGACGCGATAGGCGACATAGACGATTGCCCCGGCGATGAGCAGACGGATCATGCCTTCCTCCATTGATTGTGCAGCAACCGGAGACGCGGCATTTTGTTCCCGGGCCCCTTGGCGAATGCGGGAACGACACCGGCCGCGCAACCAAATCGCCGACGCCTCGTTGTCGGGCGAGAGGAGACTGCGATGAAAAAGCGCTCAATCCTGCTGCTTATGGCAGCTCTGACTGTTGCGGGTTGCGACAACAACATCCAGCCGACCAAGGCCCCTGGCGACACGGTCGATCAGAACCCGCAGGTCGACAAGAATCCGGTGCCGAAGTCGACGACCGGCGGCGATCAGCCCGGCACGCCGCCGAAACAATGACCGCCTCAAATGGCGTCGGCGCCGGTCAAGGAAGGTGGCCGGCGCCGCTTGGGAGGAAGCTGATGGCGCCGGCCAGGCGGAGATCAGGCCCGCCGCACATCCAAGGATAGCCGAGTCTTTCCGCAGCGTCATGGTCGATAGTGTACAGACGGCACGCCCCTGTGGACAAACCTGCCGGCCACAGCAGCGTTTGTTCATCACATAGTTCATTCTTCCCATGGAACAAACCAAGCTGCTGCGTGTTTGGATGTCGATCGGACGCTCCCAAGGCCGCCGTTCACGAAAGAGCCCGCTCTCCTTGTCCCCCCTCAGGATAGCGGGTTCTTTTTGCGTTTTGCGGGAAGTCGCGGCGCGCGGGGTCGACATCACCAGCTTTGTCGGTTTTCGCGGCTTATGCGGCGAACCGGGGCTCAAGCCCTTGCGAAGCATGGTTGTCCCGTGCAAAAGCCCGGCCATGCTGATCATCAACGACCTTTCGCTCCGCATGGCCGGACGCCTGCTTCTCGACCATGCCTCACTGACCTTGCCGGCCGGCAGCAAGGCTGGCCTTGTCGGCCGCAACGGCACCGGCAAGACGACCCTGTTCAAGGCGATCACCGGCGACCTCGCCTCCGAGACCGGCTCGATCAGCCTGCCCAAGAACACGCGCATCGGCCAGGTGGCGCAGGAAGCGCCGGGCACCGAGGAGCCGCTGATCGAGATCGTGCTCAAGGCCGACCTCGAACGGAGTGCGCTGCTCGAAGAGGAAAAGACGGCGGCCGACCCGCACCGCATCGCCGACATCCACATGCGGCTGGCCGATATCGATGCGCACTCGGCCGAGTCACGCGCGGCCACCATTCTCGCCGGCCTCGGCTTCGACGATGCCGCGCAGCGGCGCCCGGCCTCGTCCTTCTCCGGTGGCTGGCGCATGCGCGTCGCGCTGGCCGCCGTGTTGTTTGCCGAGCCCGATCTGCTGCTGCTCGACGAGCCGACCAATTATCTCGACCTCGAAGGCACGCTGTGGCTGGAAAACTACGTGTCGAAATATCCGCATACCGTGCTGCTGATTTCGCACGATCGCGACCTGCTCAACCGCGCCGTTAATTCGATCGTCCATCTCGACCAGAAGAAGCTGACCTTCTGGCGCGGCGGCTACGACCAGTTCGAGCGCCAATACACCGAGCAGCGCGAATTGCAGGAGAAGGGCCGCGTCAAGCAGGAAGCCGCGCGCAAGCACATGGAATCCTTCGTCGAGCGCTTCCGCGCCAAGGCATCGAAGGCGAGGCAGGCGCAGTCCCGCATCAAGGCGCTGGAGAAGATGAAGCCGATCGCCGCGATCGTGAACGACACGGTGCGGCCGTTCTCCTTTCCGGAGCCGGTGAAGGCGGTGGCCTCGCCGATCATTGCGCTGAACAACGTCAATGTCGGCTACACCGAGGGTGCGCCGATCCTGAAGAAGATGACGCTGCGCATCGATGCCGACGACCGCATCGCGCTGCTCGGCGCCAACGGCAACGGCAAGTCGACCTTCGCCAAGCTTTTGGCCGGCCGGCTGAAGCCGGAGACCGGCTCCATGACCGTGGCGCCTGGGCTGAAAGTGGCAATCTTCGCCCAGCACCAGCTCGACGACCTCAGGCCCGATGAAAACGCCTATGAACACGTCCGCCGGCTGATGCCGGACGCGCCGGAATCCAAGGTGCGCGGCCGCGTCGCCCAGTTCGGCCTGACCACCGAAAAGATGAATACCGCGGCCAAGGATCTGTCCGGCGGCGAGAAGGCGCGGCTCCTGATGGGCCTGTCGGCCTTCGAGGGGCCGAACCTTTTCATCCTCGACGAGCCGACCAACCATCTTGATATCGACAGCCGTGAATCGCTGATCCATGCGCTGAACGATTTTCCCGGCGCGGTCATCCTGATCTCGCACGACCGCCATCTGCTCGAAGCGACCGCCGATCGGCTTTGGCTGGTCAAGGACGGCGCGGTTAATCCGTATGACGGCGATCTCGAGGATTACAAGACACTGGTCACCGGCGTCTCCGGCGACCGCCGCGGCAAGCGCGAGGCGGAAAAGGCGTCGAAGGCCGACCGCCGCCGCGACGCAGCCGCGCGCCGCGCCGCCTTCGAGCCGCTGGCCAAGGAAATCCGCGCCACCGAAGCGCTGATGGACCGCCTCCGCAAGCGCATCGACCTGATCGAGGACGAACTCGCCAACCCGGCCGTCTACGAAAAGGACCCGTCGACCGCGACAAGGCTGGCCAAGGAGCGCTCACAACTTGCGCAACAGCTGGCCGGCCATGAGGAAAAATGGCTGTCGATGTCGGCGGAGTACGAGGAAGGCACGGCGGAGTAGGACGATGTCGACAAAACTTTGGATCGAAGCTGCCAAGGTTTTGGTTGTCAATTCCGAAGCGGTCGTAAAATGCCCTGAGTGTGGAGACGGCAATCTGCTGGTCGACGCCGGAGCCGGATCATCGCATGTCGAGCGCCACATACATTACCCGAAATGCGGCGCCTACAACGCCTTGCTCAAGCGCATTGATGGCGGGTAACTGGCCCTACACGCCGCCGCCATAAACGGCTAGTTTGCACCCATGAATCAGTATGCCAAGCTCAAAATCGGCCATTCGGCCTGCCCGCATGATTGCCCCTCGACCTGCGCGCTCGAGGTTGAGCTGCTCGACGACAAGCGCATCGGCCGTGTCCATGGCGCCAAGGCCAACAGCTATACGGCCGGCGTCATCTGCGCCAAGGTCGCCCGTTACGCCGATCGCGTCCATCATCCCGACCGCCTGATGAAGCCGCTGGTCCGTGCCGGCGGCAAGGGCGCGGGCGCCTGGAAGGAATCCAGCTGGGAGGCGGCGCTCGACCTCGTCGCCGAAAGGTTCATAGCCGCCGAGGCAAAATATGGCTCGGAGACGGTCTGGCCCTATTACTATGCCGGCACGATGGGTCTGGTGCAGCGCGACGGCATCGAGCGGCTCAGGCACGCCAAAAAATATTCCGGCTTCTTCGGTTCGATCTGCACCAATCTGGCCTGGACCGGCTGGATGATGGGCGCCGGCGCGCTGCGCGGCCCCGACCCGCGCGAAATGGCAAAGTCCGACTGCGTGGTGATCTGGGGCACCAACGCCGTGGTCACGCAGGTCAACGTCATGACCCACGCCATCAAGGCGCGCAAGGAACGCGGCGCCAAGATCGTCGTCATCGACGTCTACGAAAATGCAACGATGAAGCAGGCCGATCTCGGCCTGGTGCTGAAGCCCGGCACCGACGGCGCGCTGGCCTGCGCGGTGATGCACGTGCTGTTCCGTGACGGCATGGCCGACCGCGCCTATCTGGAACAATACACCGACGATCCGCACGGTCTGGAAGCGCATCTCAGCACAAAGACGCCGCAATGGGCGGCTGATATCACCGGGCTTTCTGTCGACGAAATCGAGGCCTTCGCCCGTCTCGTCGGCACGACGAAGAAGACCTACTTCCGCCTCGGCTACGGTTTTTCGCGGCAGCGCAACGGTTCGGTCAACATGCATGCCGCGGCCTCGATCGCCGCGGTTACCGGCTGCTGGCAATATGAGGGCGGCGGCGCCTTCCATTCCAACTCAGGCATCTTCAAGCTCAACCAGGAACTGCTCGAAGGCACACGGATGCGCGACCCCGCGATCCGTCATCTCGATCATTCGCGGATCGGCCCGGTGCTGACCGGGGCTGAGGATGCGCTCTATGGCGGCCCGCCGGTGACGGCGCTGCTGATCCAGAACACCAATCCGGTGAATGTCGCGCCGGAGCAGCGGCTGGTGAAGCAAGGTTTTCTGCGCGACGATCTGTTTTCCTGCGTGCACGAGCAGTTCATGACCGACACCGCCAAGCTCGCTGACGTGGTGCTGCCGGCGACGATGTTTCTCGAGCATGACGACGTCTACAAGGGCGGTGGCAACCAGCACATCACCCTCGGGCCGAAGCTGATCGATCCGCCGGAAGGTCCGCGCACCAACCATTTCGTCATCGAGGAGCTCGGCAAAAGGCTCGGTGTCGCCGATCGTCCTGGCTTCGGCATGACCGAGCAGCAGCATATCGACATCATCTTGGGCAAGCGCGGGCTGGGCAGCTTTTCGAGCCTGAAAGAGCAGAAATGGGTCGATTTGCAGCCGGATTTCGAGGCCGCACATTTCCTGGACGGCTTCGGCCATGCCGACAAGAAATTCCATTTCCGCGCCGACTGGACGGGCCAGGCCGCACCCAACCGGCCGCCGAAAAGCATGGGCCTGTTCGGACCGGTGGCGAGCCTGCCGGAATTCCCCGACCACGTCGACCTGATCGAGGTGGCTGATGAGAAGCATCCGTTCCGGCTGACCACCTCGCCGGCGCGCAATTTCCTCAATTCGACCTTTGCCGAAACGCCGGTATCGCAGGCAAAGGAGCGCCGGCCGGAGTTGCTCCTGCATCCCGATGATGCGGCGGCACTCGGCGTCGCCGACGGCGGCCGTGTCGAGGTCGGCAACCAGCGTGGCGAGGTGGTGCTGCACGCAAAGCTGTTCGACGGCATCAAGCGCGGCGTCGTCGTCGCCGAAGGCATTTGGCCGAACAGCGCCCATGAGCGCGGCGAGGGCATCAACGTGCTGACCGGCGCCGATGCGCCGGCGCCCTATGGCGGCGCCGCCTTCCACGACAACAAGGTCTGGCTGCGCCCGGCGGATTGAGCGTCGGAACGATATCTCCATCCGGCCGTTTTCGCGTGGCGGGTGGAGGCATTGTCATGGCAGAAGTGTTGCCGGCGCCGGATCCCATCGGAAGGACACTGTCGTCCGGCGAACTCGTAACCACGATGTCCCACTTTCATCGCGCCGAGATTGCGCGCATGGCTGGGTGGCGTGACCGCCTGGACCGGACGAGCAACTGGGCGATAACCGTTGTCGCAGCCATGCTGTCCGTTTCGCTTTCGACAGCCAGCGCTCACCATGGTGTGCTGCTGTTTGCCATGCTGCTTGTTCTGCTGCTGCTGTGGATAGAGGCCCGCCGATATCGCTTCTTCGACTTCTATCGGGCTCGCGTGCGCCAGTTCGAACGGCACTATTTCGCGCAGATATTCTCGCCGCAGCCGGACTTCGCGTCCGATTGGCTGTTGATCGTCGGCGAGAGCCTGCGCGCGCCGAAATTCCTGATTTCGCAACGCATGGCTTTGGCGCGCCGCCTGCGTCGCAATTACATCTACATGCTGCTGATCCTGCTGCTGGCCTGGATCCTCAAACTGTCGACCCCCAGTCTTCTGACCGAAGGTGTCCGCATCGGCTTCGTCGGGTCGATGCGTGAGGCCGTCGCCAGTGCTGCCTTGGGTCCAATTCCGGGCGCCGTCATCGTCGTGCTGGTCGCCGTCCTCTATGCGGGCCTGCTGGTGACAGCATTTCTGACAGAGAGCGACGACGGCGAACTCTCCTTCGGTGACGTCCACGTCTAGCAACGCAACGCCCTGTCTAGCAACGCAACGCCCTGTCGCGCGTTGTTGGACACGTGCATTGGGCGATGGGGGTTTCATGGCTTGGCAGGCTCCGACACGTTCCAGCCTGGCGCTGCTGGTTTGCGCTTTCGTCCCCGCGGGGGCGGCCTGGGCAGCGGAGACGCTCGTTGCCGGTACCCGGGCCTCCGGCATGGGTGGTTCGGGCGAAGGCGCTTTCGTCGCCGAGATCGTGCTTCTGCTGCTTGTCGGGCGCGGCTTGGGCGAAGTGCTGCAGCGTTATGGCCAGCCGGCAATCATGGGCCAACTGATCGGCGGCATCCTGCTCGGTCCTTCGCTGTTCGGCTGGCTGTGGCCGTCGGCCCAGCACCTGATCTTTCCCAGTGATCCTGCGCAAAAGGGCATGATCGACGCCGTCTCGCAGCTCGGCATCCTGATGCTGCTTTTGCTGACCGGCATGGAGACGGACCTGCGGCTGGTGCGCCGGGTTGGCGCGGCCTGTTTTTCCATTTCGGCTACCGGCGTCGTGGTGCCCTTCATCTTCGGTTTTGCGCTGGCGCAGTTCCTGCCGGACGCATTGCTGGCTGACCCCACGCAGCGCACCGTCGCCGGGCTGTTCCTGGGCACGGCGCTGTCGATCTCGTCGGTCAAGGTCGTCGCCATGGTGGTGCGCGAGATGAACTTCATGCGCCGCAACCTCGGACAGGTGATAATTTCCTCGGCGATCATCGAGGACACGATCGGCTGGCTGGTCATCGCCGTAACCTTCGGCATCGCCACCAATGGCAAGCTACAGTTCGCGCCGCTGGTGACCACCATCGCCGCGGTGGCACTGTTCATGGTGTTCTCCTTCACCATTGGCCGCCGTCTTGTCTTCACCTTGATCCGCTGGACCAACGATCAATTCCGCAGCGAGTTTGCGGTGATCACCATGATCCTCATCATCATGGGAGCGATGGCGCTGATCACAAATCTGATAGGCGTCCATACCGTGCTGGGGGCGTTCGTCGCCGGCATCCTGGTCGGGGAATCGCCCATCCTCTCCAGCCATATCGAAGGTCAGCTGCGCGGCGTCATCACCGCGCTGTTCATGCCGATCTTCTTCGGCATGGCGGGGCTTTCCGCCGATCTCACAGTGCTCGCCGATCCAACCCTTGCCATGCTGACGGGCGCTCTCGTGATCATCGCCAGCATCGGCAAGTTTGGCGGCGCGTTCATCGGCGCCAAGCTCGCCGCCATGTCGCTCAAGGAAGCAATCGCCGTCGGCAGTGCCATGAACGCACGCGGCTCGACCGAGGTGATCGTCGCCAGCATCGGCCTGTCGATGAACATCCTGTCGCACAATCTCTTCACCATGATCGTCACCATGGCCGTGATCACCACCTTGGCCATGCCGCCGATGCTGCGCTGGGCGCTCGGCCGGCTGCCGGTTGGGCACGACGAGCAGCAGCGTGTCGAGCGCGAGGCGTTGGACGAATACGGCTTCATTTCCAGGCTGGAGAGGCTGCTGGTGCTGGTCGACGACAGCAGGATCGGCAAGTTCACCGCATATCTCGCCGGACTGGTCGGCGGAGGCAGCGGCATGCCCACCACCTTGCTTCGCCTGCCCACCACCTTGCTTCAGCCGAAAGACGGCCGAGTTGACAGGCCGACCGACAGCAAGGGACAGGAGCGCGCCCTCCAGGAAATCAAAAAGGGTGCAAAAAAGAGCGCTCAGGCGGTGAAACGGATCGAAGATACGCTTGTCGACAAAGTCCATCTGACGGCCCGCACCGAATTGGATGCCACGGGTGAGACGATTGCCGAAGAGGCCCGCAAGGGATACGGCCTGTTGCTGGTCGGCCTGGACAATGTGCTGACCGCCGATGGCGCCTTCGCGCCGGCCCTCAACGACATTGCCGCAGGATTTGACGGCCCGCTTTGCCTGGTCCTGAACGGCGGCAATGCTGGCGAAAAGATGCCGACGCTGAGGGCCGGCACCAGTATTCTCGTCCCCGTCAACGGTACCCAGGTGGCGCGTCGCGCCGCCGACTTGGCGCTGGCGCTGGCCCGTCCAAACCGGGCGCGGATCAAGGTTCTCTACGTCTCGCAAAAGGCAGCCAAGGGCCGCAGGTCGACATCGGTGTCGCATAGCCGCGAAGAGGCCGTCCTGAAAGACATCGCTGATCTGGCGGGCCGCTACGGCCTGCATATCGACACAGCGTTCCATACCCGCGTCACACCCGACAAGGCGATCACCCGGGAGGCGGCCAAAGGAGCGGCGATCGTCGTGATGGGCGTCACCCAACGTCCGGGTGAGGACCTGTTCTTCGGTGAAACCGCCGGCGCTGTTTTAGCCGCCTGCAACTGCCCGGTCGTGCTTCTGGCCAGCGCGCGGCCCAAGCACGACGCCGCTGGCGCTGAGCTGGCAGCGTGAATTTCACCGCGCATTGATCGGTCGGCAGGAATGTCGATCGAGCCTCTGAAAGCGCTGATCAGCCAAGCGTAAAAGAACTCGAACCGAACGGCTCGGTTCCGTTAGCAGAGAGTACAGGAAAGGGTGAACGCCGGCTCAAAGAATGTTCGCGCGGCAAATCACCACTGACCGCATAACTAATTGAAAAGAAATCAGAAGATTGTGGCAGAAGGGACCTTATGCCGGATTTTCAAGCGGCCAATTTGGCGCACCCGTACAAAATTTTCGTGATTGGAAACGACAGGCTTGCCGACCCATCTCGGGGTGGTCCGAGCGACGCGAATTCCTCCCGAGGCACGCCACTTGACGGACAGACCAAAGAACTACCGGAGTACCGAAATGACCAAGCTCGCTCTTACCGCCGCCGCCATCCTCGTTGCCACCGGCACTGCTTTTGCCGGCAGCGACCATTATGGCTCGGACAACGTCAACCAGCCGGCCGCTGCTGCTGCCAACGTCGACAACACCTTCACCGGTTCGATCCGCAAGCCAGTTACTTCCGAGCATACCGGTGCCAAGACAACCTCCGAGTCGGTGGCGCCTGAATCCGGCCAAGGCATCTGGGGCCGCTGATTATCACGGCCCGCAACACAAAGAGCGGCGGGCTTGGCCCGCTACTCTTGCTGTCGCGTATCAACGGGCGTGTGCGCCGAATAGCATCCTGCGCCAATCGAATACTTTGATTTGCAGGTTTCATCTGTAGCCACAATCTCGGTTGCTGAAATCGTCCAGCAACGTGCACATCGGAAAAAAGCCGGGTGCGTATTCGTCGGCGCGGACAGCGCTCTCATCTCGAATGCGTCGAAAGCAATGACAACTCACGAATGACCAGTACATTGGAGTACCTGAAATGACCAAGACTGCTCTTACCGTCGCCACCATCGTCCTCGTCGCCACGGGCAGCGCCTTTGCAGGCAGTGATCACTATGGTTCGGACGGCGTCAACCAGCCGGCCGCGCCTGTTGGCAACGCGCCTGTCGGCACCATCGACAGCGGGTTTACCGGTTCCATCCGCAAGCCGCTGACGGCCGAGCACAACGCCGTCGACACCGAGGCGACGACCCGGTTCGGCACGGATCAACCCGTAGTGCCCCAATCTGGCCGGGGCAACTGGGGCCGTTAGTTCCTTAACCGGGAGCACAAAGAGCGGCGGGCCTGGCCCGCCGCTTTTGTTTGCGCGAAGCCGGGTTTGGTCGGAAGGTCGGCGATCCCCCGGCCTGTCAGGCAGTCGCTAGCGAAGATCCTTCGGCCAAATGCAGTGCGTCAGTCGGGCGCTGCCGAAGGTGAGACCGGTCCAATCGCCGTCGACGTCGAACCGAGCCAGGCCCGCGGTGGGGTATTTTTCCGCCAGCTTCTTCAGCGCCGCTTGGTCCGATCCAGCCCCGGCAAGCCCGCGCGCGAACTCCTCCAGCCCGGGATTGTGGCCAAGCACCAGCAGCGTTCCAGTCCCCGCCTTTACTTGCCGCACCTTGGCGAGGATGTCCGCCGCCGCCGCCTCGTAGAGCGCCTGGGATAATTTGGCCTGCACCTTCGCCGGCAATTCCGCCGAGACCAGCCGCCACGTGTCGCGGGTGCGCAGCGCCGGCGACACCAGCGCCAGCTCCGGCAGCCAGCCGCGCCGGGCCAGTTCGCGCCCGACCAGTGGTGCTGCCTTCAGCCCGCGCGCGGACAGCGGCCGGTCGAAGTCGATGAGGTTGGGATCGTCCCAACTCGACTTGGCGTGACGCAGGAGCAGCAGTTGCTTCATGGATTCAAAATAAGGCCGAAGCGTCGCGTGCGCCATGCACGACGCGGACGATCTCGACGCGCTGTTCGGCCAGGCGATAAAGCACGAGATAGTTGCCGATCGTCAACGCCCGCACCTCGGCAGCGATGTCGGGCCTCTTGGGACCGGATTCCGGGAATGTGCCCAATTGCACGATGCGCTCGGCAATAGCATCCAAAAAGCGGTCCGCGGCAAGCGGGTTGTCCCTTGCAATGCCAAACCAAATATCGATCAGGTCGTCTTCTGCCGCCGGGCTGTGGACAATGCGGATGTCAGCCATTCCGCCGGTTTTTGCCGGTGTTGCCCAACCGGCCGCGGGCTTTCTGTTTTATGTCCTCGATGTCGAACGGCGCAAACGGACCGCTCTCCAGCCCTTCCGTCCAGACTTTCCGCAACCGCTCCGCTTCGGCCTCGCGCAAGGGCTGGCGAAGCCGCCATTCGCGCAGTGCCTCGCGGATCACTTCGCTTGCCGAACCGTACTGCCCGCTGGCCACCGCGCGTTTGACCATGTCCAGCAGTTCCGGGGAAAGCGCTACGCTGACTTTTTCGACTGTCGCCATCAAGCCGTCTCCTCGCGAAAACGGTAGCAAAATTTGCTACCAAATTCAAGAACTGACCCTCACGGCGTTATCCGCGCCAGGTGCTCGAGATCGGTCTCTTCGCGCAGCGGGTCGGGCGCGATCACCACCGACGTGGCGTTGTCGGCATCGTCGGCGAAGCGCGAAAACACCGTGCGGCCGCCTTCCATCCGCGCCTTGCCTTCGGCGACAAGGCCCAACGCCAGCGGATAAAGTTGGTGCTCGGCCTTGAGCACGCGCGCGGCTAGCGTGTCCTCATTGTCGCCGACCATCACCGGCACGGCGGCCTGGGCGATGATCGGCCCGTCATCCATGTCGAGCGTGACGAAATGCACCGTGCAGCCATGGATGCGCATGCCCGCGCGGAGGGCCCGCGCATGCGTATCCAGCCCCTTGAAGGCAGGCAGCAGGGCAGGGTGGATATTGATCATGCGGCCCTGCCACTTCTCTACGAAGCGCGCGCCGAGGATGCGCATATAGCCGGCCAGCGCGACGATCTCGGCGCCGAACGACAAGAGGGCCGCATCGATCGCCTCGTCATGCGCTTGCTTGCTGGCATGGTCGGAGCGCGAAATCACTCTGGTGGCGATGCCGCGCGCCGCGGCGATGCCAAGGCCGGCGGCATTGGCGCGGTCGGAGATGACGCCGACGATCTCGGCCGGATAGGCTGGGTTGCTCGCCGCCGCAACCAGCGCCGTCATGTTGGAGCCGCGCCCCGAGATCAGTACGACCGTCCGTTTCCTCATAGGCCAATCGAGCCCCGATAGATGACGCCGGCATCGCGGCGCGGCACGATCTGGCCGATCGGCGTCACCGTCTCGCCGGCCTCCTGCAGAACGGCGGCGACCTGCGCCGCCTGGCCGGAGGCGACGACCAGGATCATGCCGATGCCGCAATTGAAGGTCCGCATCATCTCTTCCGGCGCGACGCCGCCGGTCTTGGCCAGCCATGAGAACACCGGCGGCACCTCGATGGCGCCGAGATCGAGCTCGGCCGAAAAATCCTTGGGCAGAACGCGCGGGATATTTTCGGGAAAGCCGCCGCCGGTGATATGGGCCAGCGCCTTGATGCCATGCGTGTTGCGAATCGCCTTGAGGATCGACTTGACGTAGATGCGCGTCGGCTCGAGCAGCGCCTCGGCCAGCGTCGCCTCGTCATTGAACGGCGCCGGATCGCCCCAGCCAAGGCCGCTTACCGCGACGATGCGGCGGACCAGCGAAAAGCCGTTCGAATGCAGGCCCGACGAGGCGAGGCCGAGCAGCACGTCGCCCTCGACGATGTCGTCGGTCGGCAACAGCTGGCCGCGTTCGGCGGCACCGACGGCAAAGCCGGCAAGGTCGTAATCCTTGTCGTGATACATGCCGGGCATTTCCGCCGTCTCGCCGCCGATCAGCGCGCAGCCGGCCTGCCGGCAGCCGGCAGCGATACCGCCGACGATCGAAGCACCCTGGTCGGGATCGAGCTTGCCGGTGGCGAAATAGTCGAGGAAGAACAGCGGCTCGGCGCCTTGCACGACGATGTCGTTGACGCACATGGCGACGAGATCGATGCCGATCGTGTCGTGCTTGCCGGCGTCGATGGCGATCTTCAGCTTGGTGCCGACGCCGTCATTGGCGGCCACCAGCACCGGATCGGTGAAGCCGGCGGCCTTGAGGTCGAACAAACCGCCGAAGCCGCCGATCTCGCCATCGGCGCCTGGCCGGCGGGTGGCGCGCACCAGCGGCTTGATCTTCTCGACCATGAGATTGCCGGCGTCGATGTCGACGCCCGCTTCGGCATAGGTGAGCCCGTTCTTGCGCTTGCTCATTTCCGGCGCCTGCTCATCTGTTGCGCTTGCCTGTCGCTGTTTTCACTCGCGTGCGGGCTCTTCGCATGAACGGTTTTGCCCCGCAAGGCAAGCGCGCGATTAATGGTGGCTTCAGTTGGATGCCGCGGGAACCGGGCGCGATACACTCCAACAATAAAAAGAAATCCCTGCCAGAATTGCGGCGAGGCCTCCGACGGTTGCAAGAGACCTGATCTCACCGTCGAAGGGCAGGGTCCCATACGAGAAGCCGGCGGCGATCAAAGCCGCCGCGGCAGCCCACAGACCTGGATTTGCAACGACTGATCTTGAGAAAACGAACGCGACGACAGCGGCGGTCAGCCAGAGGGGCCAAGAGACGACCACGCCCACGGCCAGCTCAAGAGCGAAGGCCCACAGGAGATCTTGCGTCGCCACCTTGCGGTGCGGGGCTCCGAAAAATGCGAAGACCAAAAGACTTTCTGTCAGTCCGGCCAGATAACAAAGCGTTACTCGCCAAGCGATTGTGATTCTCTGCGCCATCGTCATTCAGCAGTGGGGAAATAGGCTGTCGCTTCACGGGCTCTTCGCATGGGCAACAGCGTCTTGCAAGGACGGCAGCGGAATACCGGGCACTTACGTCTCTTCCAGGAAAGGCACTGCCGTTTCGTCCGTCCAGAGGCGACCGCCCTTGGGGAGGGTCTGCTGCTGTCCCATAAATCGTTCATCGTGCCCGCGTCCTCCCGGTGACTGGAAGAAGGCATATTGAACATGTCTTGGGTTCCAACGCGCCCCGGCTGGATGTCCCTCATGAACGTGCCGCCAGATCGAACCCCAACTGGGTTCCCAGATATCAATGAACTTGAGAAATAGGCCGAGCAAAACCTTTGTATTCACCGGTTCGGCTCCAGCTTTGTAGCTAAACTCCAGCGAAGCATTGTTCTGGCTGTCTTCCGACAGATATTTGGAAAAGGAACCGCAGTGGACTGATGTGGACGCCTCTATATTTGCCTGGCGCTGGTTCCACAGCGACACATTGTATCCCAGTTCAGGAACGGGCTGTCTCGGAGGCATGTCCGTCTTGTTCCGGCCCTTTAACAGCCAGCGATGGAGAACCTCGCATGACGAGGTGTTGACCGGCTTGGAGGCGATTGCTTTTTTGAGCGATCTGCCGCGCGGGGCCCACCTCGCGAACCTGTCGTCGGCTTCGTCCAAGGCCCGGAAATGCGCCTGGAACTGCGGGACCAGCTCTTCGGCGTCCTTTCTCCTCGCCCCCCAGTAGACATAGATGTTGATCGACATGGCGTCCCCTCGAATACGGGAGACGTACCAGCTTTCTTGACTGGCGTCGCCAAAGGAGAGCGCGCGCGCTTCGGGCTCGCTTCCATTTGGTTAGTTCAATGCTGGCTAATCTTCACGCCCCCTCTGCGTTGATCGCAAATTGCGCGGCGAAAGCCCGGATATAAGCCGGCCGTGCTTCCCCGCGCGCTACATAGGCAGCCAAGTTTTGATATTCGTCCAAAATGCCTGACATTCTCAGTCGCAGCAGCACTGACACCATCAATAAATCGCCTGCGCTGAACGTATCATCGAGCCAGTCGGCGACGCCCAAGTGGGCCGAGAGTTTGTCCAGCCGAGCGCGAACACGGTCCTTTACCAACGGCAAGCGCTCCTCGCTCCAAGGCTTGTCACGTTCGAATATTCTTGCCGTCGTTAATTCGAGGATCGGCGGCTCGACGGTGTTAAGTGCGGCAAACATCCACGTGATCGCATGCGCGCGGGCATTGCGATCCTTCGGCAGCAGGCCCGCATGCTGCTCAGCAAGATGAAAGACGATCGAGCCGGTCTCGAACAGCGAGAGAGAACCTTCCTCATAGGTGGGGATCTGGCCGAAGGGATGGATGGCCAGATGGTCAGGCGCCTTCATCTCTGCGAAGGAAACAAGACGAACCTCATACCGCTGCCCCACTTCTTCGAGCGCCCAGCGAACACGCGTATCGCGCGCCAGTCCCTTGCCGCCATCGGGCGATCGTTCAAATGCTGTGATAGTGATTGTCATCGCGTCCGTTTCCTTGCTGGGCGAATTCCTCGGCTTGCTATCGTGAGACGAATGAGCCTCCCCGAAATCGACATCGGTCTTGACCTATTTCATTGCTGGCGCCCTCCTGGGGAGATTGGCAGCTTCTGTGTCGCTTCTCACTTGCCGTAACCCTCCATCTCGATCATGTATCGGCAAACAAGAGCGACGGGACATGCGTTTGACCATCCCCAACATGATCACGATCATGCGCTTCGTGCTGGTGCCGGCCGTGGTGCTGGCCATGCTGCAGGACCGCTGGGACTGGGCCTTTGCGGGCTTCCTCATTGCCGGCATTTCCGACGGCGTCGACGGCTTCATCGCCCGCCATTTCAATCAGTTTTCCAGGCTCGGCGCCTATCTCGATCCGATGGCCGACAAGCTGCTGCTGGTCTCGGTTTTCGTGGTCCTGGGCTTCAGCGGCGAACTGCCGCTGTGGCTGGTCGTTACCATGGTGTCGCGCGACGCACTGATCGTCTGCGCCGTGCTTTTATCCACCGTCATGGCGCATCCGGTCGAGATGAAGCCGCTCCTGGTGTCGAAGGCCAACACCGCGATCCAGATCGTGCTGGCGGCAGTGGTGTTGGGCGAACTCGCCTTCGACATCCATCTCGATCCGCTGAGGCCGGCCCTCATATTGCTGTCCGGGGTCTTGACCGTGGCTTCGGCCGCGGCCTATCTCGTGGCTTGGCTGAGGCATATGAGCGGCTATGGCGAAGGCTCCACACCCGGCACCTGAACGCGGGGCACCTGAACGCCGGGCACCCGAACACCGGGCACCTGACGAACGGTCCATCGACGCCGAGGCCGAAGCCGCGGCAGCGGAGGCTGCGGCGTCGGCGTCGTTTCGCCGCCAGATCCGCTTCTGGCTGGTCAGCGCCATCATCCTCGCCGTCTTCCTCTATGTCTTCAGCGGCATCCTTCTGCCGTTCGTCGCCGGCATGGTGCTCGCCTATTTCCTCGACCCTGTCGCCGACCGGCTGGAGCGGCTCGGCCTCTCCAGGCTGATGGCGACGGTGGTCATCCTCATCGCCTTCATCGTCGTCCTGGTGCTGGCCGTCGTCATCCTGGTTCCGGTGCTCGCCTCGCAGATGGCTGATTTCGCCAGCAAGCTGCCGGACTATCTGACCCGGCTGCAGAGCCTGATCACCAGCTTCGACCCGAAATGGCTGGAAGAGAAATTCGGCGTCGACGCCAACGGCCTGCGCGAAGGCCTGAACTCGCTGCTGACCTCCGGCTTCGGCCTCCTGACCACCGTGTTCACCTCGATCTGGAGCTCCGGCGTGGCGCTGGTCTCGGTGGTCAGCCTGTTCGTGGTGACGCCGGTCGTCGCCTTCTACATGCTGCTCGACTGGGATCGCATGGTGACAATCGTCGACAGCTGGGTGCCGCGCGACTATGTCAAGACCGTCAGGACGATCGCCAGGGACATCAACACGGCGACCGCCGGCTTCGTGCGCGGCCAGGGCACGCTGTGCCTGGTGCTGGGCGCCATGTATGCCACCGGCCTGACACTGACGGGCCTGAATTTCGGCATCCTCATCGGTCTGTTCGCCGGACTGATCTCCTTCATCCCCTATGTCGGCTCGCTGACCGGCCTGGTGCTGGCCGTCGGCGTCGCCTTCGTCCAGTTCTGGCCGGACTGGACCATGATCGCAGCGGTGGCCGGTGTGTTCTTCGTCGGCCAGTTCATCGAGGGCAACATCCTGCAGCCAAGGCTGGTCGGCAAAAGCGTTGGCCTGCATCCGGTATGGCTGATGTTTGCGCTGTTTGCCTTCGGCGCGCTGTTCGGCTTCGTCGGTCTGCTGATCGCCGTTCCGGCTTCCGCCGCCGTTGCCGTTCTGGTGCGCTTCGCCATCGCCCGCTATCTCGAATCGCCGCTCTACAAGGGCCACGCCGACGAGCCGGTGCCGCCGCTGCAGGTGCGCCGCCGCGGGGGCGCGCGCGGTTGAGCCAGATGCCGGACAAGATCGATCCGCCGCGTCAATTGCCGCTCGATCTAGGCCACGGCACCGGCTATTCGCGCGACGAGCTCGTCGTCTCCAGCACCAACAGCCAGGCGGCGGCGCTTGTCGACCGCTGGCCGGACTGGCCGTCGCCGGTCGTTGTGCTGGCCGGGCCGGCCGGCTCGGGGAAAACCCATCTGGCCTCGATCTGGCGGACCCGCGCCGACGCGGTGAAAGTGGAGGCCGGCCGCATCGGCGACTGCATCGAAAATCTCGGCGCGCATCCGGCCCTGATCGACGATGTCGATGCCGGCCCGATCGATGAGCACGGCCTCTTCCACCTGATCAACGCGGTGCGCGGCGCCGGCTCGAGCTTGCTGTTGACGGCGCGGCGCTTCCCGTCCGCCTGGGGCGTCAGGCTGCCCGACCTGGCGTCGCGGCTGAAGGCGGCGGCGACCGTCGAGATCCACGAACCCGACGATCTTCTGCTGGCCGGCGTCATCACAAAGCTGTTCGCCGACCGCCAGGTCGAGGTCGAGCCGCATGTCGTGCAATATCTGGTGCGCCGCATCGAGCGCTCGCTGGCCACTGCCATGCGGGTGGTCGAACGGCTCGACCGCACCGCGCTCGAGCGCAAGACGCCGATCACCCGCGCGCTCGCCGCCGAGACCGTCAGCGCCATGGACGAAGGGCAGGGCGAGTTCGAGATTTGACGATTCCAGTGCCGCCACTGTCCCATTTCGGGAACAAAAGCTGGCATCTGTCTTGCAGCAAAGAGCTTGCCGGCTAATCCCGGTCCTGATTGCGTATCAAATCAGGTAGTAGGCTCGCCGGGAGATGGGTGGTTGGGGTTCTCGCCCGGCGAGCTTGCCTTTGGCAGCATCGAATCGATTGCGTCATTGCGCGGCTGGCCTCAGCTCTCTCCGCCTGCAATTACCGCTCGTTCCGTGCCAAAGCGCTTGCGATAGTCGCCGGGCACCAGGCCGGTTATCCTGGCGAATACCTTGCGGAACGAGCCGGGATCGTCATAGCCGACCTCCCAGGCGATCTGGTCGATCGATCGCATCGTGGTTTCCAGCATCTCGCGCGCCTTGCCGACGCGCAGGTGCTGGCAATATTCGGTCGGCCTGAGGCCGGTGGCGCGCCAGCGCGTCGCGATAGGCCCAGTGCGTTGTCGCGGCGCGACCGGACAACAGGCCGGTCTCGGCAAGCACGAAGGCGCCGGCGCAGAGCCGAGCCGAGGGTCGCGCCTGCCCCATGACGGTCCCTGAGCCAGCCGGCATAGGCCGCGGCTGCTTCCCGAGCGATCGGATCTCCCAAGGTTGGCGGGAGGATAACCATGGTTGGTTCATTGTCGGCGCCGGGGTCGCTGTCGAAGGTGCGGACTACGGTGTGGCCCGCGTCCTCCAATTGCCAATGACTGACGCGAAGCCTCGCCGCGTCCGGCGACCGCTCGACAGCCAGCCGGTTTGCCAGCATGAAAAGATCGGTAAGGCCGAGCACGGCCGCTTCCTGCACGCCGGGATACAAGACAAGGCCGATTTCGATCAGATCACGCGTAGCCGTCATTTGTCAGTTTTGCCACGTTGAATGTCCGTTTTGCCAATGCTCACCTTGGCCGCACTGTTATAATTTGTCCAGCTGAAGGGGCTAAAAGCTTCCCTGTTACCCCCCAACTTTTCCATCAAGGAGTAAGACGATGAGCACATTCACCACTCATGACGGCACCGAGATTTTCTACAAGGATTGGGGCAAGGGCCAGCCGATCGTGTTCCATCACGGCTGGCCGCTGAGCGCCGACGATTGGGACAACCAGATGCTGTTCTTCCTCGAAAAGGGCTACCGCGTCATCGCCCATGACCGCCGCGGCCACGGCCGCTCGTCGCAGACCGCGACCGGCAACGAGATGGACACCTACGCCGCCGATGTTGCGGCGCTGGCGGCGCATCTCGATCTCAGGGATGCGATCCACATCGGCCACTCGACCGGTGGCGGCGAGGTGGCGCGTTACGTCGCGCTTTATGGCGGCGGCGGCCGTGTTGCCAAGGCGGTGCTGATCGGCGCCGTGCCGCCGATCATGGTCAAGACCGACAGCAATCCGGGTGGCCTGCCGATCGAGGTCTTCGACGGCTTTCGCGCCGCTTTGGTCGCCAACCGCGCCCAGTTCTACAGGGATGTGCCGGCCGGCCCGTTTTACAGTTTCAATCGCGACGGCGCCAAGGTCTCGCCAGGGGCTATCGACAATTGGTGGCGCCAGGGCATGATGGGCGGAGCCAAGGCCCATTACGACTGCATCAAGGCGTTCTCGGAGACCGATTTCACTGACGACCTCAAGAAGATCGAGGTTCCCGTCCTGATCATGCATGGCGACGACGACCAGATCGTGCCTATCGCCGATTCCGCGCTGCTTGCGGCCAAGCTGGTGAAGCACGGCACGCTCAAGGTCTACAAGGGCCTTCCGCACGGCATGTGCACCACGCATCCGGAGATCATCAATCCGGATCTGCTGGCCTTCATCCAGGGCTGACGGCTTGCATGTCGGACGGGCAGCGCGGGCTCGTGCTGTCCGTCCGTCGCTTAAACATGGCCGGCCACGGCAGACACACTCGAGCGTGATCCGCTTGCGCTGCCGACGAGATTCGCTTGATGAATGGTCGGAGTGGAGAGATTCGAACTCCCGACCCTCTGGTCCCAAACCAGATGCGCTACCAGGCTGCGCTACACTCCGAACGGTCTGTTGCCTAGTGATTTCAGCCCGCCAAAGCAAGCGTAAAAAGCCATCGGCCTTGCTGCCGGCGGCATTGCGCAGTAATGACGGGCTAGTGCATGGCCAGAGAACAGTAATGTGGTCTCGGGGTCGTGTGCTTGCAACCAGCAATGAGGTGGTCATGTCAGCCCGCATTTTCAGCCCAGCCAAAACCGCGATGCAGTCCGGCAAGGCCAAGACCGGCTATTGGGTGCTGGAATTCGATCCGGAGCAGCGCAAGAAGATCGATCCGCTGATGGGCTACACCACGTCCGGCGACATGCGAAGCCAGATCAGGCTGACCTTCGACACAAGAGAGGACGCGGTCGCCTACGCTGAGAAGGAAGGGCTGGCTTTCCGCGTCGAGGAGCCGAAGGAAATCAAGCGCCGCCAGATTTCCTATGCGGAGAATTTCCGCTATGACCGCAGGACGCCCTGGACGCATTGATCCCATACCGGCCCTGCCGGCACAATCCGCCGGTCATGCGGCCGGCCAGCGGTCCCGTAGCTCAGCTGGATAGAGCACCGGCCTTCTAAGCCGATGGTCACAGGTTCGAATCCTGTCGGGATCGCCAATATTTTCAGGGTCCATTCCGGACAGGTTCACTCGCCAGTCGCACAGGATTTCCAACACATGACAGCGATGGGCGCGGCGGCACTGCTGATCCTGGTCCTGACCTATGCCGGCGTCGCCATCGGCAGGATACCCGGGCTGCGCCTCGACCGGGCAGGGATCGCGCTGCTCGGCGGTGCGGCGATGATCGCCATCGGCGCGCTCGACATGGAGGACGCCTACCGCGCCATCAGCTTCGACACCATCACGCTTCTGCTCGGCATGATGATCGTCGTGGCGCATCTTAAAGTGTCGGGCGCCTTTCGCGCGCTCGGCGGGTTCGCCATCGAGCATGCGCATGCGCCGTTCATGCTGCTGGTGATGGTGACGCTGTTGACCGGCCTCCTGTCCGCATTCCTGGTCAACGACGCCATCTGCCTGGTCATGGCGCCGATCGTCGTCCATGTCACCCGCGTCATCAACCGCAACCCGGTTCCCTATCTGATCGCCACCGCCACCGCCTCGAATTGCGGCAGCGTCGCCACCATCACCGGCAATCCGCAGAACATGGTCATCGGCGCGCTGTCGGGGATTTCCTATCCGGCCTTCTCGGCGGCGCTGGCGCCGGTCGCGGCGTTCGGCCTCATCGCCGTCATCGTCATCATCCGCATCGTCTACCGCGCCGAATTTTCGCGCAAGGCCGAGCTCAGCCCCGAAGTCTACCGCGGCCGCATGCTGCCGGGGCAGGTGGTGAAGGCGGTGGTCGTCTGTGTCGGTTTGGCGATCGCCTTCTTCGCCGGCGTTCCAGTCGCCAAGGCAGCGCTGATCGGCGGTGCCATTCTTCTTTTGACCCGCGCCATCAAACCTGAGCGCATCTATCGCGAGATCGATGGGCCGCTGCTGTTCATGTTCGCCGGGCTGTTCATCGTCGTCGCCGGGGCGGAGAAGACGCTGCTGACGCCCGACATCGTCGCCTCGGCAAAGGACCTCGGACTGAATGATGTCTGGCGGCTGTCCGGCTTCACCGCGGTGCTGTCCAACATCATGAGCAATGTCCCGGCCGTGCTGGCGCTGAAGCCGTTCGTGCCCGGACTGGAAAACCCCGAGCGGGCCTGGCTGGTCGTCGCCATGAGCTCGACGCTGGCCGGCAATTTCACGCTGCTCGGCTCGGTCGCCAATCTGATCGTTGCCGAGCACGCGCGAATCTCCGGCAAACCGCTGGGCTTCATCGCCTTCTTCAAGGTCGGCCTGCCGTTGACGCTGGTCACGCTGCTTGTAGGGACGGCATGGCTGGCAGCCTAAAAGCGCGTCGCATTAGACCGGCCTGATGCGGCGCGCTTCAGGCTCTTTTTTATGCATGTCGTTATCGCAAAACCGCTGCACTTTTGCGCGACATGCATCAGCCAGTCAGGGCGATGTCACTGTCAGATGGCCTTTCATGTTGGGATGGAAGCGGCAGAAATAATCGACCGATTCCGCCTTCTTCACCGTCAGGCTCGCCGCCTTCTTCGGCGGGATCATCACTTCCCAGGCGCCGTTGACGGTTGCCGTGTGGGCGAACACGTCCTTGTTCACCCACCTGATCGTGTCGCCGACCTTCGCCTCGATCTTTACCGGCGAAAACACAAGCTTCTCGATCGTCACCTCGATGGTGTCGGTCTTGGCCGGCTGGGCACCCATGGCCAATGCCAGCGCAACCCACAGATGCCGCCTCGACGCCATTGGCTCGATCCTCACTTCAGCATGCCGGCGACGTGTTCGGCGTGCTGTTCGTGGCCCTGGAATATTTTCAGGCCGGTTTCCAGCAGGCTCTTCAGTTCGGCATTGCTGGCGGACGGGATCAGTAGAGTTTCGAGCGCGCTATTGACCTGCTTGTGGTAGGCCACCTCGTTGGCGACATAGGCCTTGTCGAACGCCGCGCCCTTGAGCTTGGCAAGCTTGGCACGTTCCTCGGCCGCCGCCTTGGTCAGCGCCTTGCTGGTCGGATTGTCCTCAGGCGTGACCTTGAGCTTCTTGACCAGGTCGAGAGCCTGTTTGTTGACCGCCTCGTGATCTCGCACCATGTCCTTGGCGAAATCCACGACCTCCTTGTTCTTCGATTTCTTCAGCGCCTGCTTGGCCGCCTCGACGTCAAGCACGCCTGCTGTGTAGGCGATATGTGCGATCTGCGGATCGGTCGGTTTGTCGGCAGCTTGCGACAAGGGCGCTGCGCTAAGCAGGAAAAATGCGGCCAGTGCCGTGGTCGATCGAATGAACATGATGCTCTCCTTCGCCCCGACGCGGAACTGCATCGGGCTTCGTTTCAGTGATGCTCATTGGATGCAGGTCACGGGAAAACGTTCCCGCGAAAATCGGCGCGACCTATCCGGAAAGACCGAGCCGCTGCATCACGGCATTGGTCAGCCGTTCGCAGCGCCGGCCCGCGAAGGGAAAGGCGTCGAGCAGCACCGGGCCGATCTGGTCGTCCAGCGCCTTGCGCACCAGCGCGCGGGCGCGGTGCAGCCGGGTCTTGATGGTTTCTGGTCGCACGCCAAGCAGTTCGGCGGTTTCTTCGATGCTCAATCCCTCGATGACGCGCGCCACGAACACCATCCGGTAGACATCGGGAAGACTGTCGGTTGCCCGTTCGACAAGCTCAAGGATCTGCCGTTGCGCCATCGTCCGCTCCGGATCGTCGCTCGGGTTGAGGGGAAACCGGATGATTTCGGCTTGCGGGTTTTCAGGCATCGCTACCATTCGCCGCCTTTTGCGCAAGCGGCCGAGCGCTTCGTTGATGACGATACGCGATAGCCACGTGGCGAGCGAGGCATCGCCGCGAAAGGCCTCGAGATGGGCAAAGGCGCTGACATAGGCCTCCTGGACGATGTCCTCTGCCTCGCTGTCGTTACGCACGACGCCTCGGGCGATGCGGTAGAGCCTTTGGTTGTGCGTCTTGATGATGGTGCGGAATGCATCGCCATCACGTGCCAGCGCGCGGCCGACAAGCTGCATGTCGCCGGGAGCGGCGGGCGTTGCCGTCAACGCAGCAGGCATGGCCGATCTCCTGATAGGCTTCTCATCGCGACATTGGATGCATCGGCCGACAAAAGGTTCCCGACCGATCCCGCCGGCCAGCCTCAATCCGTGTCAAGGACTGGCAGAGGCTATTCTACCGCCTTCACCACACCGCCGCCTCTATTTTGTAGACGCCGGCCGATCGGTCGCCATGACATCGCTCAGGATCGCAATTTTTCCAGGCTGTTACGCCGATTTTCTGACTCAGTGTGAAAAGGTGCTGGCTCAGGCCTCAGCGGCCGCCGCCAGCCCGCGCGCCAGGTCGGCCTTCAAATCCCCTACATCCTCGAGCCCGATCTGCAGGCGCACCAGCGGCCCGTCATACGGGCCCTTGGCGATGGTGCGGTCGCCAAGGAATACCGGCACGGCAAGGCTCTCATAGCCGCCCCAGGAATAGCCGAGGCCGAAAAACTTCAACGCGTCGAGGAAGGCGTGCTGCTGCTTCTGTCCGCCGCCCGCGAGAACGATCGAGAAGATGCCGCTCGATCCGCAAAAATCGCGCTTCCACATGGCGTGGTCGGGATGACTGGGCAGCCCCGGATGCAGCACCTGCGCTACGCCCGGCTGACCCTCGAGCCAGCCGGCGAGGGCAAGCGCGCTCCTTTGATGATGCTCCAGCCGCACACCCATCGTGCGCAGGCCGCGCAGCACCTGGTAGACGTCGTCAGGCCCGGCGCAGCAGCCCATCGTGTTGAACGTCTCGAAAAGCTGCTTCCAGCAGTCCGCATTGGCCGACACGGTGCCGAGCAGCACGTCGGAATGGCCGGCCGGGTATTTCGTCGCCGCGTGGATCGAGATGTCGACGCCATGGTCGAGCGGGCGAAAGTAGAGCGGCGTCGCCCAGGTGTTGTCCATCATGACGATGGCGCCGGCGGCATGCGCTGCCTTGGCGATGGCCGGCATGTCCTGCACCTCGAAGGTGTTGGAGGCCGGCGATTCGGTGAACACCACCTTGGTGTTGGGCTTGATCAGCGCCGCGATGCCGGCGCCGATGCGCGGTTCGTAATACTCGATCTCGATGCCCAGCCGCTTCAGCATCGTGTCGGCGAAATTGCGGGTCGGATGATAGACGGAATCGACGATCAGCAGATGATCGCCGGCCGACAGGAAGGCGAGCAGCGGCAGCACCACGGCCGCCAGGCCGGACGGCACCGCGACCGTGCCGGCGGAGCCTTCCAGCGCATCGATGGCGCTGGTCAGCGCATCGGTGGTCGGGGTGCCGCGCGTGCCGTAGGTGTATTTCTGGCTGCGCGCCGCCATTGTCGCCGCATTGGGATAGAGCACGGTCGAGGCATGCACCACCGGCGGATTGACGAAGCCGAAATAGTCATGCGGGTTGTTGCCGGAATGGGCGAGCCGTGTGTTGACGCCCATCTCGCTGTCGTCTTTTGCCATTGCTTTTCGTCCCATGGGTTGGTCGTTAGCCATAGTGCGGCGGCATTGGCCGCGCAACCGCACCGCACTCGCCAGGCCAAGGTCTTGAATATGCCAATTCAGCAACGAGCCGTGGACCTGCGGGAAGGCTGCCAAGTGCGCTTGGCAACTCACGGTCGGACTTTGCCGGCTTTATTGGCGCGCTGGCCGATTTGCGAGCGCGTTTGTCTGCAATTTCAGGCATTTCAGGCAGTTGGTTTTCAAAGTCTTTCGGATTTGGTCATTTCCCTTGACCTCACAGGAATAATCGCCTTCGATGTTGTTCGTGAATGGGAGGCAGCGCGTCGGTTACGATGCGGGATTCCGGTAATGGGCCGGGATACATAGCTGCGTTCACACGGGAAAAAGTCAGGTTCGCCTGGAAAAAACAGAAAAGGGTCTGTGGGTCATGAAACACATTGCAATCGGCGTTTTGGGCGCCGCCGCGTTTGGATTCGCGGCTTCGGCGGCTTCGGCGGCCACGCTCGACGATGTCAAAGCGAAGGGCTTCATCCAATGCGGCGTCTCGACCGGTCTGGCCGGCTTCTCGGCGCCGGACGACAAGGGTGAGTGGCAAGGCATCGACGCGGACTTCTGTCGCGCTGTGGCAGCCGCCGTGTTCGGCGATGGCACCAAGGTGAAGTTTACGCCGCTCAGCGCCAAGGAGCGGTTTACCGCTCTGCAGTCGGGCGAGATCGACATCCTGTCGCGCAATACCACCTGGACCATCAATCGCGACACCGCACTCGGCCTGAACTTCATCGGCACGACTTATTACGACGGCCAGGGCTTCATGATCAACGCCAAGAAGCTACCGGGCGTGAACTCGGCGCTGCAGCTTTCGGGCGCGGCGGTCTGCGTGCAGAGCGGCACCACGACCGAGCTCAACCTTGCCGACTATTTCAAGTCGAACAAGATGGAGTACAATCCTGTCGTCTTCGAAAAGCTGGAAGAGGTTAACGCCGCCTATGACGCCGGCCGCTGCGACGTATACACCACCGACCAGTCGGGCCTCTATGGCATCCGCCTGACGCTCGGTGCGCCGGCCGACCACGTCGTGTTGCCCGAGATCATCTCCAAGGAACCGCTTGGGCCGGCCGTACGCCAGGGCGACGACCAATGGTACCACATCGTCAAGTGGACCTATTTCGCGTTGCTCGACGCCGAGGAACTCGGCATCACCAAGGCCAATGTCGACGAGATGAAGAACTCGGACAGTCCAGAGATCAAGCGCGTGCTCGGCCAGGAAGCCGACACCAAGATCGGCACCGATCTCGGCGTCTCTAACGACTGGGTCGTCAACATCGTCAAGGCCGTCGGCAATTACGGCGAGATGTTCGAGCGTAATGTCGGCTCGGGCAGCCCGCTGAAGATCGCGCGCGGCATCAACGCGCTGTGGACCAAGGGTGGCCTGCAGTACGCTCCGCCGATCCGCTGATCGAAAATGGATCCGGAAGGCAGATCGTCTGCCTTCCGGTCTCTCTTTCCAGGGGACTGTCGAATGGCATCGCAGGAAGTTCTTCGCGAGGAGCCAAGCCGCGGTTCCTTCATCAATGATCCTCGTGTCCGCGGAATATTCTTTCAAGCGCTGGTCCTCGTCCTGCTGGTAGCGGGGGTCTGGTGGGTTACCCACAACGTCATCGTCAATCTGACGCGCTTGCACATCGCTTCCGGCTTTGGCTTCCTCAGGGGCCGCGCCGGCTTCGACATCAGCGAAAGCGCGATCGCATATTCGTCGGATTCGACCTATTTCCGAGCCATCCTGGTTGGCTTCATCAACACCGTGATCGTTGCCGTCGTCGGCATCATCACCGCGACCATTATCGGTTTCATCGTCGGCATCGGCCGGCTTTCGCGCAACTGGCTGATCAGGAAGATCTGCACGGTCTATGTCGAGGTCTTCCGCAACATCCCGCCGCTGCTGGTCATCTTCTTCTGGTATTCCGGCGTGCTCGCCGTGCTGCCGCCGCCGCGCGAGAGCATTAATTTGCCGTTCGGCTCCTTTCTCAACCAGCGCGGCTTCTATTTTCCGCGCGCTGTCTGGGGCGAGGGCTCCTGGCTGATCCTGGTCGCCCTGCTCCTCGCCCTTGCCATGGCCTGGTTCGTCGCCCGCAAGGCGCGGCAGCGGCAGATGGCGACGGGTCAGCCGTTCCCGGTGCTGTGGACATCCATAGCGTTGATCGTCGGCCTGCCGCTGCTGGCCTACGCGCTGAGCGGCTTTCCTCTGACCTTCGAATTCCCGAAACAATCGACTTTCAACCTGGTCGGTGGCTTTCAGGTCAGACCGGAGTTCCTGTCACTCTATCTGGCGTTGTCCTGCTATACGGCCGCCTTCATCGCCGAGATCGTGCGCGCCGGCATCAGGGGCGTCAGCACGGGCCAGACCGAGGCGGCCGCGGCACTCGGGCTGCGCTCGGGATCGATCCTCAGGCTTGTCGTCGTGCCGCAGGCGATGCGCATCGTTATTCCGCCGCTGACCAGCCAGTATCTGAACTTGACCAAGAACTCTTCACTCGCCATCGCCATCGGCTATCCGGACCTGACGGCGACTGCCGGCACTGTCTTGAACCAGACCGGGCAGGCGGTTGAAGGCGTGGTGATCATGATGGCTGTCTATCTCGCGCTCAGCCTGATCACGTCGGCGATCATGAACGTCGTCAATGCCAGGATGGCGCTGGTGGAGAGGTAAGGCCATGCAGGAAGACGACATGTCCTGGGTGCGGACGGAGATGGCGCTGGCCCAACCGGCGCCGTCGAGCGAGCGTGGCCTCACCGCCTGGATCCGCAAGAACCTGATTGCCACCACGGGCGACACCATTCTCACCATCGTTGGCATCGCGCTGGTCGCTGTGATCCTGCCCCAAATCATCAATTGGGCCTTCATCAACGCCCAGTGGACCGGACCGGACCGCTCGGTCTGCGCCACCGTGGCGCAAGGCGGCATCCAGCCGGATGGCTGGACCGGTGCTTGCTGGGCATTCGTCAACGCCAAGTTCGGCCAGTTCATGTTCGGCACCTATCCTATCGAGGAGCGTTGGCGGCCGATCGTGGTGGCCATCCTGTTCGTGGCACTGCTGGTGCCGTTGCTCATTCCGCGCGTACCGCGCAAGGGGCTGAATGCCATTCTTCTCTTTTTTGTACTGCCGGTCGTCGCCTTCGTTCTGCTGGTCGGCGGCATGTTCGGCCTGCCGCATGTCGAGACGTCGCGTTGGGGTGGACTGCTGGTGACGCTCAGCCTGTCGTTCGTCGGCATTGCCGTGTCGCTGCCGATCGGCATCGTGCTGGCGCTCGGCCGGCGCTCGAACATGCCGATCGTCAAGCTGCTGTGCGTGATCTTCATCGAGACGGTACGCGGCATCCCGCTGATTACGGTGCTGTTCTTTGCCAGCGTGATGCTGCCGCTGTTCCTGCCGGCCGGCGTCAGCTTCGACAAGTTCCTGCGCGCGCTGATCGGCGTGTCGCTGTTTGCCGCCGCCTACATGGCCGAAGTGGTGCGCGGCGGCCTGCAGGCGATCCCCAAAGGCCAGTATGAGGGCGCCGATTCGCTCGGTCTCAGCTACTGGCAGAAGATGGGCCTGGTCGTCATGCCGCAGGCGCTGAAGCTGGTCATTCCCGGCATCGTCAACACCTTCATCGGCATGTTCAAGGACACCAGCCTGGTCATCGTCATCTCGATGTTCGACCTCCTCGGCATCGTCAAGCAGAACTTCTCCGACGCGAATTGGGCGACGCCACAGACGGCCAGATCCGGCCTGGTGTTCGCGGCGTTCATCTTCTGGCTGTTCTGCTTCGGCATGTCGCGCTATTCAATGTACACGGAACGCCGTCTCGACACCGGCCACAAACGCTAAAAAGGGGACCTTGTCATGGCCATAGAAAACGCAGTCAGCGCGGAAGAGATCAAGGTCAATGCCGCCAAGATGCACATTTCCACCACCGATGTCGCCATCGACATCATCGCCATGCACAAATGGTACGGCGAATTCCATGTGCTGAAGGACATCAATCTAAAGGTGATGCGCGGCGAGCGGATCGTCATCTGCGGCCCGTCGGGCTCCGGCAAATCGACGATGATCCGCTGCATCAACCGGCTGGAGGAACACCAGAAGGGCAAGATCATAGTCGACGGCAAGGAACTGACCAACGATCTGAAGAAGATCGACGAGGTGCGTCGCGAGGTCGGCATGGTGTTCCAGCACTTCAACCTGTTCCCGCATCTGACCATTCTGGAAAATTGCACGCTGGCGCCGATCTGGGTGCGCAAGATGCCGCGGAAACAGGCCGAGGAAATCGCCATGCATTTCCTCAAGCGCGTCAAGATCCCGGAACAGGCCAACAAATATCCCGGCCAGCTTTCCGGCGGGCAGCAACAGCGCGTGGCGATCGCCCGCTCGCTGTGCATGAACCCGCGCATCATGCTGTTCGATGAGCCGACCTCGGCTCTCGATCCGGAAATGATCAAGGAAGTGCTGGAGACGATGGTCGGGCTGGCCGAGGAAGGCATGACCATGCTCTGCGTCACCCACGAAATGGGCTTTGCGCGCAAAGTCGCCAATCGGGTGATCTTCATGGATCAGGGTCAGATCGTCGAGCAGAACACGCCGGCCGAGTTCTTCGACCACCCGCGCCATGAGCGCACGAAGCTGTTCCTGTCGCAGATCCTGCACTGATCCTTACTCCGGTTCGGGACAAGACCGGCGGATCACGCCTCTCTGTCTTGCTGGCTTCGCGCGTATTCGGCGAGCGCTGACCGTGCGCTACGCGAGAAGATAGCAAGCGTGCTTCAGGCCGTTCGAGTGGTCACGTTGCAACCTGGTAACTAGCGCCGGCACGGATCATAAGCGCGCCGGCTGCGTTCATTGCCATTGGGAGTTGTATAACGAGCCGCGTGGGCGCGTGCGGCGGTAGGTCACGGGTTCATCCTGATGCTCATCCAACCGATCGATTATTTCCTCGTCGTCTGGTTCGCGCTGGCGCTGGCTTCGACGCTTTACGTCGGCTTCGACCAATATCGCAACAATCCCGAGCCGGTGGTGATGAAATGGGGCTTCATCCTGGTCACCCTCTATATGGGTCCGCTCGGCTTGCTGCTCTACGTGCTCGCCGACAAGGAGCCCCGGCCGGGCGATCATGAACTCTTCACCCGGCCGCTCTGGAAGCAGGGCGTCGGCTCCACCATCCACTGCGTCGCCGGCGATGCCACCGGCATCATTCTTGCCGCCGCCGTCACGGCGGCGCTCGGCCTGCCGATGTGGATCGACCTGATCGTCGAATATCTCGCCGGCTTTGCCTTCGGCCTGTTCATCTTCCAGTCGCTGTTCATGAAATCGATGATGGGCGGCACCTATTGGGAAAACGTACGCAAGAGCTTCCTGCCCGAGTTCATCTCCATGAACTTCATGATGGCCGGCATGGCGCCGGTCATGAGCTTCCTGATGATGGGCCGCGACATGCGCGCGATGGAACCGACGGAGCTGCTGTTCTGGGGCGTGATGTCGATCGGCGTCATCGCCGGTTTTGCGCTTGCCTATCCGGCCAATGTCTGGCTGGTCGCCCGGGGGCTGAAGCATGGGCTGATGACGCAGCGTGCGCAGGCAGCCGGCATCGATGTCCGGGAGCAGCCTGCCACGAGGCAACATGCGCAGATACAAATGCAGCAGGCCGACGCCAGCGGCCATCGCGGGCAGCACCACGACATGGTTTCCCACAAAGGCAAAGGCGGCGGCCATCACATGGAGACGGATGCCACGACGCCGCAGGTCGCTGCCCTGGGTGCCGTCTCCCTGCTGGCGCTCGCCATCGGCATGGTCGCGCCGGCGAACTGGCTGAACCTGACGCTGTCGGCACGCGATGTCGGCGGGGTGATCATGCCGCGAGGCATGATCATGGATCGCGACACGCCAGCCGATACAATGCGCGACATGGCGGCTACCGATCCACGCCTCGTGGCCGCCTCTTATGGCCTGACGGCAAGGGGCGACCAGGAACTGCCGTTTCGGATGGAGAACGGCATCAAGGTGTTCGAGCTCAGGCCTTCAGTGGTCCGCTGGCAGATCCTGCCGGACGTCGCGGTCGACGCCTATGCCTATAACGGCCAGATTCCCGGTCCGCGAATTCATATTCGCCAGGGCGATCGGGTCAGGATCAACGTCACCAACGGCCTGCCTGAGGAAACGACGGTGCATTGGCATGGCTTGATCCTGCCGAACCAGATGGATGGGCCGGCCGAGATCACGCAGCCGCCGATCGAGCCCGGGCAATCCTATTCATACGAATTCACCGCGACCCAGCACGGAACCTATTTCTATCACCCCCATGCCAAGCCGGACCGGACCCAGGCGCTCGGCCTCTACGGTGCGCTGATCATCGATCCCGCCAATCCCGCCGACGAGGTCGCGGCCGACCATGATTACGTCATCGAGCTTCAGGAATGGCTGGTGCGGGAAGGGCTGACCTACCCGTCGATGCCGATGGATGGCGGCATGCCGAATTTCTTCACCATCAACGGCAAGGCCTATCCCTCGACCGAGACGATCCCGATGAAGGTCGGCGAGACGCTCAAGGTGCGGTTCATCGGCACCAACAACGGCTTCATCCATCCGATGCATATCCATGGCGGACCGTTCGAGGTCGTTGCCCGCGACGGCGAGACGGTCCCCGCTTCGGGTCGTTTCCTTGCCGACACGATCAACGTCGGGCCGGGTCAGCGCTACGACGTGATCTGGAAGGCGCAGCGTCCGGGCAAATGGCTGATCCATTGCCACATCCCGCATCACACCACGAACAACAATGTCGAGGAGAAGGGCGGCGGCGGACTGATGGTCGTGATCGATGTGACATGACCGGCGTCGCCTAGGCTCGTTCCAGCCGGTGCACCGGCCCGGACGCCATGCAGTGGCTGGGGCCAAATTTTCTCTCAAGCTGAGGTGATCTGCCAGACAGCGACGCCGGCAAGGGCGAGACCGGCGGCGCCCTCGATGGCCCGGGAGATGGTTTCGAACAGGCGTGGCTGGCGCGCGAAAAACTGTACAAGCCGTTCCCGAAACACGATCGACAACACGGCGACGCAGGACAGCGTCAGCGCCACGCCGACCATCATTGTGATGGCAAACAGGACGCCCGCTGCCGGAACACCCCTGGACATCGCGAAAGTCATCGCGAAAAGCGTAAGCGGACATGGGATCAGGCCTGCCATGACGCCGACAGCCTCGCCCTCGTGCCTGTGGTGATGGCTGTGGCTCAAAGCGCGCCAGAGCATCCAGATGCCAATGAGGCCGAGCAGCCCGCGACTGGTGTGCTCCAGAAGCGGAGCGCGGCCGACGCTGCCCAATGCTATTGAGACCAGTGGCAGCGAGAGAGCCGCAATCAGAACGGCAATCGTCACATGCGTGAACGATAGCGTGATAGATACGAGCAGACCACGCGAGACCTTCGCATCCGAACCGGCAAGATAAGTCGCCAGGACGGCCTTGCTGTGCCCCGGCGTCAGCGCATGGGCAGCCCCGAACACGACGCCCATCGGCAGGAAGGCCATGAACGCCAGCCAATTGCCTCCGGCCGCAAGCAGTTTGATCTGTTCGCCGAGCGTCAGATAGATCGTGCGCTGAAATTCGACGAGCGTCTGGAACATCGGACAAGACTAGCAGAAAATCGGCGAGCGTCAGTGCATGTGGCCGTGGTCATGCGTGTGCTCGTGAGGATGGTCGTTCTCTCCACGTTCCGTTGAAAACCGCACATTCGCCTCAGCCAGGGCCGGCATATGCTGGGATAGTTCGTCCTTCAGCGCTGCGGCGATCTTGTTCGCCGCCGACAGCGGCAGGGTTTCGTCCGCGGCAATTGCGATGTCGGCGTGCAATCTATGACCGATCCAGCGCGCCTTGGCATCGACAATGCGCGCGCCCGGAACATGCTCGGCGGCATGTCGGATTTCGTCTATCACACCGGGTTCGATTCCATCCAGCATGCGGGTCAGCACCGAGCGGGCCGATTGCCAGACGATACCGAAGATCGCAATCGTGATCAGCAGGCCGACGATCGGATCGGCCAAGGAAAAGCCGAACCAAACGCCGATGGCTCCGATGACCACGGCAAGGCTGGTAAGTCCATCTGTGCGGGCGTGGTAGCCGTCGGCAATCAGTGCCGCGCTGTTGATTTCGCGGCCGATGCGGATACGGAACACGGCAACCGCCTCGTTGCCGAGGAAGCCGACAATGCCCGCCGCCGTTAGCCAGCCGAGGTGTGTCACCACTTGTGGATTGATCAGCCTGTCGATGGCTTGGTAGGCAGCGACTACAGCGCTGAACAGGATGATGAGCACGATGATGATGCCGGCCAGATCCTCGACCCGGCCCAAGCCATACGTGAAGATCCGCGACGGCTTGCGCCGCGCCAGAACGAACGCAATCCAGAGCGGGATCGCCGTGGTCGCGTCGCCGATGTTATGGATCGTGTCGGCCAGCAATGCCACGCTCCCCGACAACGCAACCACGACCATCTGCAATGCCGCGGTGATGGCCAGGATCACGAACGACCATTTGATTGCCCAGATGCCCCGGTCGGTGGTGGCAATTGTCGCGTCGATGACGCCATGGCTGTGACCGTGCGGACCGTGATCGCCGTGATGATGTGCGGCGTGCGAGCCGAACCCGAGCCAGTCCAGAATGCGGGCTACGATGGCATTCATAGATATTTCGCCAGCTGCTTGAGTTCCGCCAGCGAGTTGCCGCCGGTTTCGACGCTGTCGGTCAGGCAATGCTCGATGTGATCGTTGATCAGCTCGCGCTTGGCGCTGCTGATGGCCCTTTCGACGGCATGAAGCTGCTGCGCCAGGTCAACGCAAGGGCGATGCGCCTCGATCATCGCCAGCACCGCCGCAAGGTGGCCTTGCGCGCGCTTCAGGCGCTTTATGATGGAAGGATGCGAGGCGTGGAGGTGATCTGACATGCCTCAGCGTATCCTCCCGGGGAGGATACGCGTCAAGCTCTAAGTCAGCTGTGCAACTTTCGGAGGGGCTTCACCTTGAGCATTGCTTGTTCTATGCGTTTCCCATGAAGAAGCTTGCCCGTTTTCTTGGCCTGCTGGTCGTTGCAGCAGTCCTTGCGGTGGCATTGGGCACACTGCTGCCGCGCCCGCTCTGGCCGGCGGCCGTTGCCGATCCGATCGGCACAAGCCGCCGTATCCTGGTGCTGCAAAATCCGATCCACACCGACATCGCCATCCCGGTCGACGACGTTGTGCGCCGGCGCTTCCATTTCCTGGTCGATGCCGGCATTCCCGCCGACATGACGGAGGTCCGCTACATCGTCTTCGGCTGGGGCGGCCGCGCCTTCTATCTCGAGACGCCGACCTGGTCGGAACTGAAGGCAGTGCCGGTGATGAAGGCGCTGACCGTCGATGCCTCGGTGATGCACGTCGACATTTCAGGCGAAATCGCCGAGCCGCATCCCGACGTCGCCGGCTTCGACATCGGCGAGGAGCGGTTTACGGCGCTGCTCGATTACATTGCGGGAAGCTTCCGGCAGGGACCGAACGGGGCCATGCCGATCGAGAATGCGGCGTATTCCCGTTTCGATCGTTTCTTCGAAGGCAATGGCCGTTTCAACGCGCTGGTCGGCTGCAACACCTGGGCGGCGGCGGCACTGCGCATCGCCGGGCTGCGCACCGGCTGGTGGAACCCGCTGCCGGCATCGCTCGGCCTGTCGATGCGGCTTTACAATTGACAAGGCGCCGATGACTTAGGACCGCCGAACGTCCTACGCCCGCCAGCCGTAGAGCCAGTCGAGATCGGCGGCGAGCTTTTCGGGTGAGCGCATCGCCAGGAACAGGTTGCGGGCCATCGCCACCGGCCCGGCCGCATGCCAGGCGACGCGATTGACGGCGCCGCGACGGGCGACCTGGGCGACGCGCGGCCGCCGCGCCTGTTCCCAGGCGACAAGCGCGCTGCTGAGATCGGCGGGCGAGGTGGCAACGAAACCGGCAAGGGTTACCGCGTCTTCGATCGCCATCGCCGCGCCCTGTGCGGCAAACGGCGTCATCGCGTGCGCCGCATCGCCGGTCAGCGCGATGCCTTCCGGCGTCGTCCACCGCCGCTGCTCGACTATGTGGATCGGCCATGCCGTCCACGGCGCGGCCTCGTTCGCCAGGCGGACCAGCGCCGGCGCGGCGCTACGCATGGCGCTGGCGAGGATGGCGGGGTCGGCATGCCCTGACCAGCCCTCGGCGATGCGCTTGCCCTTGGTGAAGGCCGCGAGGTTGAAGACAGTGCCACGGCTGACCGGATAGGCGACCATATGGAAGCCTGGATGGAGGAATGCGGTAACGCAATCGGGCGCACCGATCGCCCTGAAGGCTTGTCCGGCAAGGCTGTCCGCGGCCACCGTGGCGCGCCAGGCAAGCTCGCCCGAGAATCGGCTTCTGCCGAATTCGGCCGCCTTGCGGGCCAGTTTTTCTCGCACCGACGACCAGACGCCATCGGCTCCGACCAGCAACGATGCTTCGGTTTCGATGGTCGTGCCGGCAATCTCGACTGTTGCGGTGATGCCATTCGGTCCGGTTGCGACGCCGCCGACGCGGGCACCGGTGACAAGCTCGACCTCGGGCCGCTCGGCTATCCGCTGCATCAGCGCTGACTGCAGATCCGCGCGGTGGGCAACGAGATAGGGCGCTCCCCAGCGCGTTTCGGCCGCCTGGCCAAGCGGTACGCGCGCCAGCTTGCGCAGCGTGGCGGCATCCTTGAGCACGACCGCCTCCGGGCGCACCGACGTCGGCAGCAGCCGATCGAGTACGCCGAGCTGCCGTAGGATGCGCGTCGCGTTGGGCGAAAGCTGGATACCGGCGCCGGCAGCCTCGAGGTGCTGCGCCTGTTCGAACAGTTTTACCCGATAGCCGCGCTCGGCGAAGGCCAGTGCCGCGGTCAGCCCGGCGACGCCCGCCCCGGCGATGACCACCTGCCGGGACTGCGTTTCCTGCATCAGGCTTGTCGCGGAAGAATCAGGCGGCCTGGTCGATATAGAGGCAGCCCGGCGGCTGCGTTTCCAATGCCTTCAGTTTCGGCGAATAGCGATAGAGCGTCGAGCAATAGGGGCAGACCTTTTCATTGTCGTCGCCCATGTCGAGAAATACATGCGGATGGTCGAAAGGCGGATTGGCGCCGGTGCACATGAATTCCTTGACGCCGATGTCGATTGCCGGGTAGCCCGCATCGTTCTGGAAATGGGGAATGGAACCGCCTGCCATCGTCGTCTCCTGATCTCGTCGATTGCATCTGGATCATAACCCGTCTCTTTGCAAGATCGATGAAATGAAACTGTCGCAAAAGCCTGTCAGAGGATAAGTTAAGCCGGTTAAGGCTGTGCTCGTCGAACGGTGTGGGAAGAGCGGAAACCATGAACGAACTGAAGCCGGTGCAGAACGAATTCATCACCGTCGAGGCGGCGAGCCGCGAAGGCGGCAATCCCGACCGCTTCGTCAACCGCGAGTTTTCCTGGCTGCAATTCAACCGGCGCGTGCTCGAAGAGTCGCTGAACGCCAACCATCCGCTGCTCGAGCGTGTTCGCTTCCTGTCGATATCGGCCGCCAACCTCGACGAGTTCTTCATGGTCCGCGTCGCCGGTCTTGCCGGCCAGGTGCGCGAAGGCATCGTGCTGAAGAGCCCGGATGGGCGCACTCCCGAGCAGCAGCTCGAACAATTGCTGCGCGAGGTCGAGCGCCTGCAGGAGGACCAGCAGAACAGCCTTTCGGCGCTGATGCTGCTGCTCGACAAACAAGGCATCGAAAGCATCACCCGCGATGCGCTGACCAAGGACGAGAAGACCTGGCTCGAGGACCATTTCCAGGAGCAGGTATTTCCGGTCCTGACGCCGCTGTCGATCGACCCGGCGCATCCGTTTCCGTTCATTCCCAATCTCGGTTTCTCGATGGCGCTGCAATTGCGCCATCGCAAGAACGGCGAGGAAATGAGCGCGCTTCTGCGCCTGCCGGTGGCGCTGAGGCGCTTCATCCGTTTGCCGGATCGCAAGCATCATGTCCGCTTCATTCCACTCGAAGAGGCGGTCAGTCTCTATATCGGCAAGCTGTTCCCCGGCTATGAGGTCAAGGGCTCCGGCACATTCCGCATCATCCGCGACAGCGATATCGAGGTCGAGGAAGAATCAGAGGATCTGGTGCGGCTGTTCGAGACGGCGCTGAAGCGGCGACGCCGCGGCTCGGTCATCCGGATCGAGTTCGACCGGCTGATGCCGCCCGAATTGCGCGACTTCGTCGCCGGCGAGCTTGGCGTTTCGGCAAGCCGGATCAGCGTGCTCACCGGTCCGCTGGCGCTCAGCCAGATCTCGGAGATCGTCGCCGTCGCCCGCGACGATCTGAAGTTCACGCCCTACAATCCGCGCTTCCCCGAGCGCATCCGCGAGCATGGCGGCGATTGTTTTGCCGCGATCCGCGAGAAGGACATCATCGTCCACCACCCCTACGAATCCTTCGACGTCGTGGTGCAGTTCCTGCGCCAGGCAATGGCCGATCCGGAAGTGGTGGCGATCAAGCAGACGCTCTATCGCACCTCCAACGACAGCCCGATCGTACGCGCTTTGGTCGACGCCGCCGAGGCCGGCAAGTCGGTGACCGCGCTAGTCGAGCTCAAGGCGCGTTTCGACGAGGAAGCCAACATCCGCTGGGCGCGCGACCTCGAGCGCGCCGGCGTTCAGGTCGTCTTCGGCTTTCTCGAACTGAAGACCCACGCAAAGATGTCGCTGGTGGTGCGCCGCGAGGATGGCAGGCTGCGCAATTACGTGCATCTGGGCACCGGCAACTACCACCCGGTCACGGCACGCATCTACACCGACCTGTCCTTCTTCACCACCGATCCGACGATCGCGCGCGATGTCGCCCAGCTGTTCAACTTCATCACCGGCTATGCCGAGCCGGCCGAGCAGATGCGGCTGGCCATCTCGCCGTTTACGCTGCGCGACCGCATCCTCCAGCACATTTCGGATGAGATCAGCCACGCGCTGGAGGGCAGGCCGGCCCGCATCTGGATGAAGATGAACGCCTTGGTCGACCCGATCGTCATCGATGCGCTCTACGATGCCAGCCGCGCCGGCGTCGAGATCGATCTCGTCGTGCGCGGCATCTGCTGCCTGAGACCGCAGGTGCCCGGCCTATCGGAGAACATTAGGGTGAAGTCGATCGTCGGCCGTTTCCTCGAGCACAGCCGCATCTATTGCTTCGGCAACGGCCACGGCCTGCCCTCGGACGGGGCGATCGTCTATATCTCCTCGGCCGATCTGATGCCGCGCAATCTCGACCGCCGCGTCGAGACCATGGTGCCGATCACCAATCCAACTGTGCATGAGCAGGTGCTCGGCCAGATCATGCTCGGCAACATCATGGACAACCAGCAAAGTTTCGACGTACTGGCTGACGGAACCTCCCGGCGCGTTGTGCTGGAGGAGGGCGAGGAACCGTTCAACGCGCAGGAATATTTCATGACCAATCCGAGCCTGTCCGGACGGGGCGATGCGTTGAAGTCGCATGCGCCCAAGCGCATCGCGCAGTTCAAGCGCCGGAAGAAACAGAACGCAGCGACGGGCTGATGATTTCAGCGTCCCAGGGCCGGCTTCAGGACCGCCGACCGCTGTCCATCATCGATATCGGATCGAACTCGATCCGTCTTGTCATCTATGAGGGGCTGGCGCGTTCGCCGACCTTGCTGTTCAACGAAAAGATGCTGGCCGGCCTCGGCCGCGGCATCGTTTCGACCGGAAAGCTCGATCCCGAGGCGGTGACGCGCTCGATGGAAGAGTTCCGCCGCTTCCGCGCGCTCTCCGACCAGGCCGGCGCCGAGCGCATATATGTGCTGGCGACCGCCGCCGCTCGCGAGGCCGTCAACGGCCCCGACTTCATCCACCGCGCCGAGGATGTGCTCAAGACCGAGATCCAGGTGCTGAGCGGCCGCGAGGAAGCCCATTATTCGGCGCTCGGCGTCATTTCCGGTTTCCATCCGGCCAACGGCATTGCCGGCGACCTTGGCGGCGGCAGCCTCGAGCTGATCGATATTGACGGTGAGACGATCGGTGACGGCATCACGCTGCCGTTGGGCGGCTTGCGCCTGCAGGACATGGCGAAGAACTCGCTGACCCAGGCGGCAAGGATCACGCGCGAGCAACTGGCGCGGGCGAAATTGCTGAAGGGCGGGCAGGGCAGGGCGTTCTACACGGTCGGCGGCACCTGGCGAAACCTCGCCCGGCTGCACATGGAAATGACCAACTACCCGCTCGGCGTCATGCACCATTACGAGATCGGCATCGAAAGCGCCGCGAACTTCCTCCGGCAGGTCGCCAAAGCCGAGATCGACAAGATCAAAGGCATCGAGGGCATCTCCAAGAACCGCCGCTCGCTGCTGCCCTATGGCGCCATCGTGCTGCAGGAGATCATGGCGGCGATGCAGCCGTCGAAGATCATCGTCTCGGCGCTGGGCGTGCGCGAGGGCTTTCTCTACTCGCTGCTCGACGAGGCCGAGCAGAAGGCCGATCCGCTGATCTCGGCGGCGGAAGAGCTTGCCCGCCTGCGCTCGCGCTCGGTCGACCACGCGCATGAGCTTGTCGAGTGGACCGGCAAGGCCTTCTCTGCCTTCGGCATCGACGAAACCAGGGACGAGGCGCGCTACCGCCACGCCGCCTGCCTGCTCGCCGATATCGGCTGGCGTGCCCATCCCGAATATCGCGGCAAGCAATCGCTCAACATCATCGCCCACGCCTCGTTCATCGGCGTCGACCATCCCGGCCGCGCCTTCCTGGCGCTTGTCAGCCTGTTTCGCCACGAGGGCGTGTTCAATGAAGCCGCGCCGGAAATCCGCGGACTGGCGACGCCGCGCTATCTCGAGCGCGCCCGCGTCTTGGCGGCGTTGCTGCGCGTCGTCTATTTGCTGAGCGCGGCAATGCCCGGCGTCATGCCGCGGCTGAAATGGGAAAACCGCGGCAATGGCGTGCTGGCGCTGGTGCTGCCGGCAGCACTGGCCGATCTTTACGGCGAGCGGCCCGCCGGCCGGCTGGCACAACTGGCAAGGGTCACCAATCGCCGGCTGGTGCTGGCGGTCGAGGGCGGGCCTAGCATGTCGGTGAAGTAGTGTCTCAGCCAGGCAATCGCTTCAGGTCTGCGCCGCCCCTCATCTGCCTGCCGGCATCTTCTCCCCGTATAGTGACGGGGAGAAGGGCACCTTCGCAAAGGATTTCGCTCACCTCCAGCGTTGCAGTAACGGTGCCGAGATCTCGGCCAGCTTCCTTCTCCCCGTCACTATACGGGGAGAAGTGCCCGGCAGGGCGATGAGGGGCAGCGCCGACTTCGACAATTGGACGGTCGAGAAAGCTGGATCTAGACTGAAGCAATTCCTCTGGATCCCACCGCAGCCATCCGGCCGTCGGCCGACCATGCACCCGCGCCAGCCATCGCCAGCGCCAGAAAACCGCCTGATATCGCGATGTCCTTCATCAGCATCTGCGAATGCATGAAGGTCAGCGTCGGATCGCCGCCGCCCTGGCCATAGTGGCCGATGAACGCTGTCGCGACGCAAAAGGCGGCGAGCAGCAGCGCCACGATCGGCGTCTTGAAGCCGACGAGGATGAGCAGCCCGGCGATCAGTTCGAACAGCCCGGTGCCCCAGGCAGCCAGCGTCGGCAGCGGCAGGCCAAGGCCGGCGAAATAGCCGGTCGTGCCGGCAATGTCGGTCAGCGCGTGGAAGCCGGACGGCACGAACAGTGCGGCGAACAGCAGTCGGGAAAGCAAAAGCAGCGCATTGCGGGGCATGGTAACCTCCGTTGTCGGCCGGGTGGCCAAGAGCCCGATCCTAGCAGAATTCCGGTCAGCGGACCGACAGGCACAAACGACAACGAAAAAGGGGCGCGGAAAATTCCGCGCCCCTTTTGTTCAGGAAATGCTGGACTGCTTCAGCCGCGCTTGGCGTCGATCGAATACGCGCCTGGGCCCGAGGAGGCGAGCACGAGGAAGCCGCCGGCAATGCCGAGGTTCTTCATGAAATTGATCATCTGCATCTGATCGGCCCAGCCGGTGTGGGCGACCAGGGCGGTGGCGACGGTGAAAATCGCCATTACCCAGCCGACGATCCGGGTCTGGAAGCCGACGAGGATGGCCAGGCCGCCAAGCAGTTCGATAAGGCCGACGACAATGGCGGTCACCATCGGCAGCGGCAGGCCAAGGCTGCCGAAATAGCCGGCGGTGCCGGCAATCGCCGTCAGCTTGCCGAAACCGGAAAGCAGGAAGATGACAGAAAGCAGGATGCGGCCGAGCAGGATCGTGCCCGAGGCGCCGGCGGCGGTACCGGAACCGGCAAACGACGTGTTGGTGGACGTGTTGGTGGACATGCGTAACTCTCCAGAAGGGTTTGGCCAAACGGCTTGGGATACCCGTCTAGTTAGCGCAGGCCGACTGTTCACCAAAGATGCCAGATTGGTTACGGATTGTTCACCAAGGTAACGTTTTCGCGATCAACATGGGTGTTGAGATCCAGGCATATCAACGCTCTAGCCTGGATGCGTCATGTCCTCCGGCCGCACCAGCCGCTCATAATCGGCTTCGCTGACCAACCCGGTGGCCAGCGCTTCCTCGCGCAGCGTTGTGCCGTTCTTGTGCGCCGCCTTGGCGATCTTGGCGGCGTTGTCGTAGCCGATCGTCGGCGCAAGCGCCGTCACCAGCATCAGCGAACGGTCGAGCGCTGCCTTGATGTTGTCTTCGCGGGCCTCGATGCCGACGACGCAATTGTCGGTGAACGACACGGAAGCGTCGGCCAGCAGCTGTACCGATTGCAGGAAACAATAGGCCATCAGCGGATTGTATACGTTGAGCTCGAAATGGCCCTGACTGCCGGCGAAGCTGATCGCCGCATTGTTGCCGAACACCTGCACGCAAACCTGCGTCATCGCCTCGCATTGGGTCGGATTGACCTTGCCCGGCATGATCGAGGAGCCCGGTTCGTTTTCCGGCAGCGACAATTCGCCGAGGCCCGAACGCGGGCCGGAGCCGAGCAGGCGGATGTCGTTGGCGATCTTGAACAGCGCCGCCGCGCAGGCATTGATGGCGCCGTGCGAGAAGACCATGGAATCATGGGCGGCCAGCGCCTCGAACTTGTTCGGCGCGGTGACGAAATCGATGCCGGTGATCGCGGCGATGCGCGCCGCCACCTTTTCGGCAAAACCGACCGGCGCATTGAGGCCGGTGCCGACCGCGGTGCCGCCCTGCGCCAGCTCCTGCAGGCCGGGCAGGGTCATTTCGATGCGCTTGACCGACGAGGCGACCTGCGCCGCGTAGCCGGAGAATTCCTGGCCAAGCGTCAGCGGCGTCGCGTCCTGGGTGTGGGTGCGGCCGATCTTGACGATGTGGGCGAAAGCCCTGGTCTTGGCCTCGAGTGCCGTATGCAAATGTCTTAGCGCCGGTAGCAGGTCGTGAGTGATGCGCTCGGCGCAGGCGATGTGCATGGCCGTCGGATAGGTGTCGTTCGACGACTGGCTCATGTTGACGTGGTCGTTGGGATGCACCGGCTTCTTCGATCCCATGACGCCGCCTAAAAGCTCGATCGCCCGGTTGGAAATCACCTCATTGGCGTTCATGTTGGACTGGGTGCCTGAGCCGGTCTGCCAGACGACCAGCGGGAAATGCTCGTTCAGCTTGCCGTCGATGACCTCCTGCGAGGCCTCGATAATGGCCTTGCCAATCGCCGGATCGAGCCGCTTCAGCTCCATATTGGCCTCCGCTGCCGCCCGCTTGACGATGCCCAGCGCCCGAACGATCGAGGCCGGCTGTTTCTCCCAGCCGATCTTGAAATTGGCCAGCGAACGCTGCGCCTGCGCGCCCCAATAGCGGTCGGCGGCGACCTCGATGGGACCGAACGTGTCGGTTTCGGTTCTGGTCTCTGGCGCGCTCACGAAGTCTCTCCGGTTTGCAATTTGCAAACGGCGTATCGCGTTGCACAAATGCCTTCAAGCGGAGATTGCGGGTGACGGGAATGCAAATCGGTTGAAGGTGCTGGCAATCTCCCCACTTGAGGGGGGAGATGTCGCCGAAGGCGACAGAGGGGGGCGGTAGGTCTTGACGCAACTCCCATAGCGGACGGAACAGGCTGGTGTTCCACGCGAGACGACCCCCTCTGGCCTGCCGGCCATCTCCCCCTCGAGGGGGGAGATCGCAACCTTACCCCGCCGTGTATCCTCCATCCACGGCGAAGATTCCGCCGCTGGTCTATGCCGCTTCGTCGCTGGCGAGATAGACCGCGATGCCGGCAAGGTCGCTGGTCCAGCCGATGCGGCCGAGCGGATAGCTGCGCTCGACATAGGCCTTGAGCTCGGCTTGCGCGGCCTCAGGCAGGTTTTCGATCGACCTGCGCCGCATCGCTGTGTCGACCGTGCCGGGCGCGATCGCGTTGACCCTTATGCCGCGCGGCCCGAGCTCGAAGGCGAGCGACTTGGTCAGCGAATTGAGCGCGCCCTTCGACAGCGAATAGAGGCTGGACGGCCGCTTCGGGATCATCTTGTGCGCGAAATAGGACGAGATGTTGATCACCGAAGCCGCACCCGGCGCGAGATGCGGCAACAGCCGTTGGGTGAGAAAGAATACCGCCGTGACGTTGAGCGCGAATGACTGCTGGAACTGGTCCTCGCTGACGGTCTCGAACGGCACAAGGAACGCTACGCCGGCATTGTTGACGAGGATATCGACAGGTGGGCCGCGCCTGGCATGCTCGACCACGGCATCGATGCCGGCGCTGGCCGACAGGTCGGCCGACAGCGTGTCGACATTATCCCCGAGCTGCTTGCGGGCGGCGTCGAGTTTTTTGCCGTCGCGGCCGACGATCAGCACGTCCGCGCCTTCGCGCAAGAAAGCCTCGGCGATTGCCAGCCCGATCCCGTCCGAGCCGCCGGTGACCAGTGCCCGTTTGCCGCCTAGTCTCATCCAACACTCCCGCGCATTGCCGTCTTGTCTGATAAGGAGAACAGCGCCGTTGCCAATTGTGGTCAAGCCGCCGGCCTATCCTACAATATGAACTTTCGGCTGATGCGCCTAGCTATTCGGCAGCGGCTGCACCGCGCCGAACAGCCAGCCGCGTAGCGACGAAATCCTTGACCTGATGAATGGCCTGTTCACGCGTGACGCTGCCTGGCTGCAGGCCAAGCCGCAACCACAGCCCGTCGATCAGGGCGGTGACGCCGAAAGCGATCTCGTCAGCATCGCGTGCCGGCGCCAGACCGCGCAGGCCAGACAGCAGGTTGGAGCGCATGCGCGCATGGATCACCTTCTGGATGCGGGCAAGCCTTTCGTCGCGCGGCACCTCCGCGCAAAGCGAAAGCCAGGCGTGGCAGAGGGACGGCTGGAAGAGATGCGGCTCGAAATTGCCTTCGATGATGGCCTCTATCCGTTGCATTGGCGTGCGCGCCTGTCTCAGCCGCTCGACCACCGCATGCCGCAGCACCAGGTTCGATTCGCGCATGGCATGCTCGAACAGCTCCCGCTTGCTGTTGAAATAGTGCAGCACGATGCCCTTCGACGCACCGGCCTGTGCCGCCACTTTTTCTATGGTCGCGCCAGCTATGCCTTCGCGCTGAAGCACGGCAAAGGCGGCTTGCCGCAGCTCCTTGCGGCGTATGTCGCTGAGACGCTTGAGTTTCACGGGCCAGGATCCATGCATCGAAAACCGACGTTGACATTTTTGTCCGCCGAGATCAATGATTGACCGTTGGGACAATTTAAAAACCGAATGGTCAACGTCGTTGGTGAAATGAGGAGAACCGAAATGCTTCGTAGCCTTGGAATAGGCGCTTCGCTCTGCGTCCTGCTGGCGATCCGGCCGGCCTTTGCGGCTGAACCTGAGCAATGCGAGGTCGTGCGCATGGCCGAGCCTGGATGGAACGACCTTGCCTTCACCACCGGCGTCACCAGCGTCCTGCTCGATGCGCTCGGCTACAAGCCGGCAAGCTCGCTTCTGGGCATCAACGTCATCTATGAATCATTGAAGAACAATGACTTGGACGTGTTCCTTGGCTATTGGGATCCGGCGATGATCACCTACTACGAGCCCTATAAGAAGGACGGCTCGGTAGACGATGTGCGCGTCAATCTCGTCGGCGCCAAATACACCTTTGCCGTGCCGATTTACGTTTGGGAAGCCGGCGTCAAGGATTTTGCCGACCTGCAAAAGTTCGCCGACAAGTTCGGCAGGAAGATGTACGGCATCGAGCCGGGCTCCAACCAGCTGATGATGGACGCCATCGCCGATAAGTCGCTCGGCCTCGATGGCTGGCAGGTCGTCGAATCAAGTGAAGCCGGCATGCTTTCCGAGGTCGGCTACGAGATCAAGGAAAAGCGCTTCATCGTCTTCCAGGGCTGGGCGCCGCATCCAATGAACACGATGTACAACTTCAAATATCTGAGCGGCGGCGACAAGTTCTACGGTCCGAACTTCGGCGCCGCGACGGTGACGACGCAGGTGCGCAAGGGCTATCTGCAGCAATGCCCGAATGTCGGGCAGTTGCTGAAGAACCTCGCCTTCGATATCGATTTCGAAAATCTCGGCATGGGCTATCTCATCAATGACGGCATGAAGCCGGAGGAAGCCGGCCTGAAGGCCCTCAAGGAGAATCCGGATAGGCTCGGCGCCTGGCTTGCCGGTGTCACCACATTCGATGGCAAGCCCGCGCTCGACGCAGTCAAGCAGCAGCTCGGCCTGTGATATCGGCCGATCAGGCGGGCTGGAACGGCCGCAAGCGCAAGGTCGGTGCCGGCCGCACTGAAACGGCCTGCGTCGAAATCGCCGGGCAGGAGCCCGCGCTGGTGCTGGTGCACGGCTTCTCCGACACGAGCCGCAGCTTCTCCTTGCTGGCGCCGCATCTCGCCGGGCGCCGGCTTGTCATTCCAGACCTGCGCGGGCATGGCGCCTCGCCGGCCGGGACACGCGGCTTCGCCCCGGCGGATTTCGCGGAAGATGTGGCGAGTTTGATCGAGCGATTGCGGCTCGAGCGGCCGGTTCTGGTCGGGCATTCCCTGGGCAGTATGGTGGCGATCGAGGCAGCCGCGCGCTACGCCGAGATGATCGGCGGCCTGGTGCTGATGGCCGGAACGCTGCGGCCGCAGATCGGTGAGGATCACCCGATGACCATTGGTGTGCGGGCACTTCGAGACCCGATATCGCCGGCCGATCCGTTCTATGACTATTGGCATGCCTGCGAGGCCGAGGTTCCAGCGGAATTCCTGACCATGATTGCGGAGGAGGCGTCAGCCATGCCGGCGGCACTCTGGCGCGCAATCCTGGAGCAGGTTCGGCGCATCGATCTGACCGACAAGGCGCGCATGCTGCGCCTGCCGGCGCTTGTCATTGCTGGCGGGCGCGACCTTCTCTTCGACGAAACGCACCAACGGCGGCTCCTCGAAGAAATCCCTAGCGCCGCGTTCGTAAGCGCGGTGCGATGCGGACACAACCCGCACTGGGAGGATCCGGCATTGGTCGCGGCAGCCATCGGCCGGTATTTCAAGGTCGGTACCAAAGCTGGACCCCAGCCGACAGCCGAAGCGACCGGTAGTCCGGGCTGAGAGCAGTCATGAATCTTTCCGAATACGTGGCGTTGGATGCCGTCGCCCTGGCCGGGCATGTTCGCTCTGGCGAATTATCAGCCGTCGAGGTCGTCGAGGCGGCTATCGAAGCGATCGAAAGCATCAATCCCGCCCTCAACGCCGTGACGCTGATCGATGCGGACCGGGCGCTTTCCGTTGCGGCAAGCTGCAACCGGCAGGCGGCACTCGCCGGCATTCCTTTTCTGGTCAAGGACACCGGCGTCAATGTACGGGAGTGGCCGACGACGCACTCGTCGCTCTACTTCAAGGATGCCGCGCCGAAGCCCGACAGCGAGATCGTCCGGCGCTGGCGGGCCGCCGGTCTGATCTTGCTGGGCAAGACAAACACGCCTGAATTTGCCAACGACTTCGTCACCGAACCCAGCTTTCGCGGCCCGACCTCGAACCCCTGGGATCCTTCGCTGACGGCGGGCGGCTCAAGCGGCGGAGCTGCTGCCGCGGTGGCGAGCGGCATGGTGCCGGTCGCCCACGGTTCCGATATCGGCGGATCGATCCGGGTGCCGGCTGCCTGTTGCGGCGTGTTCGGCATGAAGCCGTCGCGCGGGCTCACGCCTGTCGGGCCTGGTCGAGGTCAGGTCGGCGCCGGGCTCTACGCCGAGAACGTGCTGTCCCGCACCGTTCGCGACAGCGCCGCCATGCTGGACATGACTGCCGGTCCAGAACAAGGAGCGCCTTACTCCGTGTCCAAATCGGTGCCGTCCTACCTGGACTGGCTGTCTTCGCCCGGTGCGCGTCTGCGCGTCGCGTGCCTGGCGCACCGGCCGGACGGCACGCCCGTCGCGTCCGAGATCGGGGCAAAATTCCAGGAAGCCATGATCCTCCTCGAGGACAGGGGGCACGAGGTCACAGAGGCGCGTTTCCCGCGGGAAGCCAGCGCCGAAGCGGACTGGAGCATCTTCTGGATGTCGGAGGTCGCGCGGCTGGTTGACGATCGCGCCGACGAGATCGGGCGGATGCCGGGGGCCGGCGAAATCGAAAGCCTGACTCGTCACGCGCTCGACCGTTTTCGGCGATCCTCGGCCGCCGACTATCTCAGGGCGCAGGACCATGTGCACAGCGCTTCGCTGGCGATGGCGATGGCGTTCGATGGGTTCGACCTGATCATGACACCGACGACGGCCGAGCTTACGCCCCGGCTTGGCGCCATCCATGGCGATGGTGCTCTCTTCGATTACGAGGCTTGGGCGAGGCGGGCCTATGGCTTTGCGCCTTTCACAGAAATCTTCAACGTCACCGGCCAACCGGCCGCCAGCCTGCCGCTTTTCCAGTCGAAAGACGGCCTGCCGATTGGCATCCAGCTCATTGGCCGCAAGAACGAGGATCACCGGCTGCTGCGCGTTTGCCTTGACCTGGAGCAGGCAACCGCATGGACCACGCGTTACCAGGTGATCCATGCCAGGCATTTTCAGGTGTGAACCAGACAGGGGGGTTCAGTGCACATAGGTGGCTTTCAACGGCATTGGTCACGCCGGCGTTGGCTGTCCGAGCAGCGACCGCGCCGTCGGCGCCAGGCGCAGAACCTCCACGGGCCTGGCGAATTCCCACTGCGCGGCCTGCTCCAATTCCTGCCATCTCGGGAAGGCAGCCAAGGCTGCCTCATGGCGGGCATGCGCTTCGGCGCTGGCGAAACCGGTGATGCTGATGAAGACGTTTTCGCTGGCCCGCACCGGCAACCGCGGAAAGCTGTTTTCGGCATGTTCGGTAACGAAGGCGCCAAGCGGCCGTGCGCCAAATGCGGCGAGCACCGGAAGGGCCGCGGTATGGAAGTCGTTGGCGAAACGGGCTTCCAGGCCCGGTCGCAAATGATGAATCCTGATGACAACAATTGCCTGCAAATCGCTGCTTGCGCTCGGTTTTTCGAGGTCCGCCTGGGGCAATCGTTTCGATCCCGAGAGGTCTAGGTTCGCGCCCGGCCAGGCCGGCTTCAGCAGCAGCACGTCGTCGGATGAGATCATCGTGGCGTTGGCGGCGTCGCGCCACGCAGCCCAGACCGGCCCGTCGTAGAAGGCGGTCAGAGCGTTTTTCCGCGCTTCCATACCGTCGAAGCCGCGCAGCCAGACGAACATATCCGGCCGGTCGAGATCGCGGAACTGGCCGATGATGGTCATCCCCGCGGTTTCCTGGCCCTCGATCAGGTGACCGTCGAAGATGCCGATCAGCGTCTCGCGCCTGCCGGGTTTCAGCGTGTATTGCCTGAGTTCGACAACGGGCGAGGCGAGCATATCGGATTTAGATTCGACGTTCAAAGGCAGGTTCATTGCGCGATCTCCAAAACAGGACAGTCATCCTGTTTTACAAAACAGACCGGTTGTCCTGTTTTGTCAATCTGCTATCGTGTGAAGATGTCAGCAGAGATATCCGCTCGCCCAAGGTCGCGGGCTCAAAAACGCACCAACGACCCCGAAGGCATGCGCAAAAAGGTGCTCGATGTCGCCGAGGAGGCGTTTCAGGCACGCGGCTATCATGCGTCCAGCATGGGCGACCTGATGGCGACGGCGGGCGTCACCGGCGGCGCGCTGCACCACCATTTCGCGACCAAGAAGGCGCTGGCGCTCGCAGTGATCGAGGAGCGGGTCGCCGCCGCCGTAGAAGAGACATGGATCGCGCCGGTGCGGATGGCTCCCTCAGCGCGCGAGGGCGTGCGCTCCGTGTTCGCGGCCGTCGCGGCGGAGCTGGAGCAGCAGGGTTTCGTGCGCGGCTGCCCGCTCAACAACCTGGCGCATGAACTGTCGCTTGCCGATCCGGATTTCCGCATTGCCCTTGCCAGCATTTTTTCTACCTGGCGTCAGGCGATCGCCGACAAGATCAGGGCCGACCAGCAGGCGGGCCGGGAACAGGGCATCGATCCGCAGCGCTTCGCAGCGTTGGCTGTCGCCAGCTATTCCGGCGCCATGTCGATGGCCAAGACCGCGCAGGACGCAAGCGTGCTGCGCGATTGCCTGATGGCATTGGAACAGGGAGTCACGAGGCGACGTCGCAGGATACTGCACAGAGCGCTTTAACGCTGGCAGGACAGAGGCCGCAGTCGCTGATATCGCGACCGAGGCGGGAGGCCGAGCTCTTAATTCGGCAGCGGCTTGATCAGCTCGTAGCCGACCACGCTTTCGGCGCTAGTGCCCTCGTCATAGCGCCTGGCCACAACTGCCTGCAGGTCGGGTGCGTAAAGCGCGGTGAACTCGTCCCGCGTCTCGCCGGCCTCGCTCCTGATCGTCTGCTTGACCGCGAGTACGGAGTATTTGCAGTCACCCAGGCTGAACGTCTCCTTGCCCTTGACGTTGATCTCCAGCGTCTCGGTGCCCTTCGGCGGCTTGTTCGGTGCAAGACGGGCAAACACGATCTTGCTCTTGGCACCCGCCTTCAGCGGGAACACCTTCCTGAGATCGGAAAACGGGATCATCGCCAGCTGCCCCGTGCTGCTGTCGCGAAACACCTCGATCAGCCCGCCGAACAGGTACTGCGACTGCGGCGATTGCGACTGGTATTTGTTGGCAACCGCCACCATTCCGCCCGCCGCCGGGCGAAATTCGCTGTGGATGCCGGGCCTTTCGAGAATGAAGCCGGCCTTGGCCGATTTGGCGTCGATGCACCCGGCGCTATGCGCTGCGCTCGTCACCGCCAGAATCGCCATTGTCATGCCGATGGATGTAGCTTTCATGGCGTCCTCCTTTGCCCGCGCAAGTTGAATGCCGAAAGCAATGCCAGACCTGGGAGAACGTGTCGACATACTTTACGAGCAACTGGACTGCCGGTCCCCGTCGTGCTGAATTTTAGCGCATGATGCATCGCATTCCCGCCCGGCCGGTTTCCCGGCGCAGGTTCCTGATGCAGGCAGCGGGCCTTGCCGCGGCCGGCGCCGTTTCGCACCCGGCCTTCGGCCAGACCGGCCAGCGCATCCCGCCGATCGACGCCACCTTCTTGTTTATCGCCGATGTCCATGCCTGCCGCACGGCGAACGGATTGAGCCCGCATTGCGAGCAGGAGGGCAAGACCGACGCTGCCTTGCTGCGCAACGTCGCCGCACTCAACGGCGTCGGCGACAGGCAATGGCCGGCTGAAATCGATGGCGTTGCCACCGGCCTGCGCTCGACGGGCAACATCGGCACGCCGCTCGGCCTGGTCGTTGGCGGCGACATCACCGATGATGGCGGCGGCCAGATCACCCAGCCCAGCGAGGGCACGCAACTGCTTCAGTTCAGCCAGCGCTACCAGCAAGGCGTCGGCCCCGACCGCGTGCACATGCCGGTCTATGTCGGCCTCGGCAACCACGACCTCGACCAGAACGGCCCGCGCTCGCATGTCGACTGGTACCGCCGCGAAATGCGCGACTACGTCGAGGTCAACCACCGCCCCGGCGTGTTCTTCAAGCCGCCTGCGCCGGCGACCGACTACGATGTCGGGACCGATTGCTATTCATGGGATTGGGGCGGCCTGCATCTTGTCCAGACGCACCGTTTCGCCGGCGATACCGGCCATGGCGCCACCAGCAGCCTGCCATGGCTGAAGCAGGACCTGGCAACCTATGCCGGCGACGGCCGCCCGGTCATCCTGTTCCAGCATTATGGCTGGGATACTTTTTCGATCGAAAGATGGGACGCCGCCGAGAAAACCTTCGACGACGGCGGCAAGGGTCCGCCCCACTGGTGGAGCGAAGCCGACAGGCAGGCGCTGCTGGCTGTGCTGAAGGGTTACAACGTCGTCGGCATCTTCCATGGCCACCAGCACGCGACGCCGATGATCTACCACCGTGACGGGGTCGACTTGTTCAAGCCGAAGGCCGCCTTCATGGGCGGCTTTGCGTTGGCGCGGGTGACGGGAAACAGCATGGATGTGGTGCTGGGCGAAGCCGCCGGAGATCATGGCGAGGTCACCTTCACCAATGCATACAGCAAAAGCCTGACTTTCTGACGGGCAGGAGAGGGCCAAAAAAGGCGGCCGAGCCGCCTCTTCCTGGTTCACGAAGGGCCGGCGTCAAAGCGCCTTCTTCACCTTGTCCTTCACGTCGCCGTAAGCCTTCTGCATCTTGCCGGTGGCCTTGTCGACGTCGCCTTCGGCCTCGGTGCGCCTGTTGCCGGTGGCCTTGCCGGCGGTCTGCTTGACCGAGCCCTTGGCTTGCTTGGCAACGCCGGCAACCTGATCCTTGTTCACCATCTCGCATCTCCTGGACCGTTCGCCTGGAGAAACGGTCGCGGATCGCTTAGGTTCCGGGTTCTGCCCGTCGATTGGGATAGCTTCCGGCCGCGAAGCCGACAGGATAGGGTGCACCAGAACGCCCGAACAGACAGGGCCGGAGGGACAATGGCTGAATTCACGCTCTTCATCGGCAACAAGTGTTTTTCGTCGTGGTCACTGCGGCCGTGGCTGGCGATGAAGCATCTGGAGATCCCGTTCGAGGAAGGTCTTGTGCGCCTGCGCACGCCCGAGACCGCGGCCAATCTGGCCAGGATATCGCCGACCGGCCAGGTGCCGGTGCTGAACCATCGGCTGCCGAATGGCGAGGTCCGGATCGTCTGGGAAACCCTTGCCATCCTTGAATATCTTGCTGAGCTGTTTCCCGAGAAAAAGCTCTGGCCGGCCGACATCGGCGCCCGCGCGCTGGCCCGCTCGGCGGCGACAGAGATGCATTCCGGCTTTCGCGAGGTCCGCTATGGCTGGCCGATGAATTTGCGCCGGCCGAAAGGCTACAAGCCGCTCGACGCCGAAGGTGAGACGCAACGGGCGCGCATCGAAGGGCTATGGCGCGAATGCCGCGAAAAACACGGCAAAGGCGGCCCGTTCCTGTTTGGCCGTTTCACCGCGGCCGATGCCATGTACGCGCCGGTCGTCACCCGCTTCGACACCTACGGTGGCACGCTGGCAACCGACACCCGCGCCTATGTCGACGCCGTGCTTTCGATGCCGGCGATGCGGCACTGGTATGCCGAGGCGGCGAAAGAGCCTTGGCCGGAGCCCGGCCCAGACGAGTAGAACCAAGCAAAGCCGGTCTTCCACTTCGCGGCCCGCGGCCTATCTGAAGATCGGGCAGGGGCCTTGGAGATTTCACAATGACAGCTGTTTCTTCCGCACTGGCCGGCAAGGTCGCGCTTGTCACCGGCGCCTCCTCGGGCATCGGCGAGGCAACGGCTGTGGCGCTGGCCGCCGCCGGGGCCAAGGTTGCGATTGCCGCACGCCGCGCCGATCGTCTCGAAGCGCTGGCCGCGCGTATCGAAAAGGCCGGCGGCACGGCGCTCCGCATCGAGGCCGACGTCACCAGCAATGACGATGTCACCGCCATGGTCGACAAGGTTGTCGCCGAATGGAGCCGTCTCGACATCCTCGTCAACAATGCCGGAGTGATGCTTCTGTCGCCGGCCGCCGAGGCGATGCTCGACGACTGGCGCCGCATGGTCGAGCTCAACCTGCTGGCGCTGATGGGCGTCACCAAAGCGGCGCTGCCGCATCTGAGGGCCGCCAAGGGTCACATCGTCAATGTCTCGTCGGTCGCCGGCCGTGTCGCCAATCCGGGCGCCAGCGGCTACGCGGCAACCAAGTTCGGTGTCGTCGGCTTTTCCGAATCGCTGCGCCGCGAAGTCTACGCCGACAAGGTTCGTGTCACCGTCATCGAGCCCGGCCTGGTGCGCACAGAGCTCGGCGACCACATCACCAATCCGGCGTTCAAGGCTGATCTGGATAAGCGGCTTGCCGCCATGGAGGCGCTGACCGCCGAGGACATCGCCGCGGCCATTTTCTACGCCGTGAGCCAGCCGGCACATGTCAACGTCAACGAGATCGTCATCCGCCCGACCGACCAGGAACGGTGAACGGCGTCAGATATTTCGCTACGCTTCGAATCCCGCTCGCAGGAAATCGCCACACTCCTCGACCAGCCGCGACGGGTCCCTCGCGAGATAGACGCCGAAATCCGCCATCGGCGCCGGCGGCAGGTTGAAGCGTCCGTTGAGGCTTTGGCAGTCGGGCGGTAGTCCTTCCTGCAGCAGAAGCCCGATGCCGAGCCCAGCCCTCAGCGCCGAGATCAGTGTCGCGAAGGTCGACACGCGGCAGCCGATCTTCCAGCCGATCCCGGCCTCGGCGAGCGAAGCCAGCATCCTGTCCTGCCAGGAGCAGGCGCCTTCGAAGATGATCAGCGGAAGCTCGACCTCGTCATCGATCTCGATCATGCGGCTTGCCGCCCAGACCAGCTGTCGTGACAGATGGCCTCGCGGCGCCATTGTGAAGCGTGCCGGATCGGCCATGACGATGTCGCATCTTCCTTCGCCCAGCGACTTGCTGAGATGGCTGCTGCTGGCCGATGTCAGCTCGATCTCGACGGAAGGATGCCGGCGGCGGAAGTCGGCAATGATCAACGGCAGCCGTGTCACCGCCAAATCCTCGACGATGCCCAGCCGGACACGGCCGACCAGCCTGCGGCCTTCTATCTCGCGCCTGGCATCGTCGCCGATCGCGATGGCCTTGCGGGCGAAGGCGAGCAGGATCTCGCCGGCCTCGGTCAGCGTCACGCCGCGCGGCGAACGGCGCAGCAGCTCGGCGCCGACTGCACCCTCGAGGCGCTGAAGCTGCATGCTCACCGCCGCCTGGGTGCGGGCAAGCCGATCGGCCGCTCGGCTCACCGTTCCCGTATCGGCCACGGTGACGAAGGCGCGCAGCAGTCTGACGTCGATATCTCCAGTCATAAGAATTCCTGATAGCTGTGTCAGCACTATCAGGCTATCCGAAAGCCCGATCTGAATTCAAGGTCTGCTCGCACGAACGAAAACAGGAGCAGCCACCTTGTCCTACAGAAGAAGATTTGAGGAGTTCGGTGTCGCTTGGCCCTCGCTCGAGCGGCCCGCTTTGCCGTTCTCGCCGACGGTTCGGGTCGCAGACATCGTCTATGTCTCCGGTCAGATTCCCGAGATCGGGCAGGAGATCGCCGCGATCGGCCAGGTCGGCAGGGAGATCGATCTGTCTGCCGCGCGGAACGCCGCCCGGCTCTGCGCGGCCAACATCGTCTATTGGCTCGACAAGGAACTGGACGGCAATCTCGACCGTGTCGTGAAATTCGCCAAGCTGACCGTCTATATGAATGCGGCGGCCGGCTTTTCGGCCTATTCGGAGGTCGGCAACGGAGCATCCGAATTTCTGCTCCATGTTTTCGGCGAGCGTGGCGAGCACGCCCGCTGCTCGCTCGGCATGGCCGGCTTGCCGGCCAATGTTCCGGTCGAAGCCGACGCTATCGTGCATGTTCGCTGATGCACGCCCAAAGCATGGCCTCGGGCCTGATCCCGAGGCTGCGCAGTGAAACAAAAACCAGGAGGAGACTTGGCTTGATTAGCGCAAATCTTGAGGGGCGGAAGGCGCTTGTCCTCGGCGGAGGCAAGGGCCTCGGTTTCGGCGTTGCCGAAGCGCTCGTGGCGAAAGGCGCCGAGATCATCCTGGTCGGACGAGAGGAGGCGACCCTGGATGCGGCGCGACGCGCAATCGAGGCCGCCGGCCACGTCTGCTCGACCTTCAGCGCCGACCTCTCCGACAACGACAGCATCTCCCGGCTGATCCTTGCCGTCGAGGACGAGCATCAGCGGATCGACATCGTCCTGCTCAACGGCGGCGGCCCGCCGCCCTTCGCGGCCAGCGTCTTCGATGCGAGTGTCTGGGAGAAGCAGTTCACCAGCATGGTGCTGAGCCAGATGCGCATCGCCATTTCTTTCCTGCCAGGCATGCGGGCGCGGCGCTGGGGGCGCATCATCGCCGTTTCCTCCACGTCCGTCCGCGAGCCGATCCCCGGGCTTACCGCTTCGAACGCGCTGCGTGCGTCGCTCGCCGGCTGGGCCAAGACGCTGGCCGGCGAAGTGGCGGCGGACGGCGTCACGGTCAACCTGTTGCTGCCGGGCCGTTTTGCGACGGACCGGACGAAACAGTTCGACGCCATGGACGCCGCCGACAGGGGTGTCGACGCTGCTGTGATCGCCGCCGAGAGTCAGGCCGAAATCCCGGCAAAGCGCTACGGCACGCCCGCCGAATTCGGCGCCGTTGCCGCATTCCTGGCCAGCGCCGCCGCCGCCTATGTCACCGGCGTGGCGTTGCCGGTGGATGGCGGGCTCAGCCGGGCCATGCTGTGAGGAGCAGGGCAGCGGCGCGAATGGTCGCATCACAGGAACGCCCCTCGTGCCTTTTATCTGCGCGGGGGGCGTCCTGTTTGTCGTCCGCCTTTTCTCAAGATCGCTCTTTCGAGAACGGCTTTCGACACCGAAGAAAATGCTCCGGCGCCAAAATGGTTCCCGGCTAAGTGGCTTCGGCTCGCCCGGCTTTCGCTCTCCAATATGCCTGCACGGGCAGTCGCGGCGCCCTCGGCGAGTGTGACAAATCGGTAGTGTCTCAGTTTGAATTTTCAGAATTGGGCGGAAGGCTGCCCGACATGTCAAAGGGCATCACTCGTCTGGCAGCCGCTCCGGCCGCACTGGCGCCTCCTTGGATACCCAAACTTGGCTTGGAATAGAATGACCGATCCATTCGCGCCAATGCGAGGCAAGCCACTTGGGCGATATTGCCACTGCCCCTTCTGCCTTCGCTTCTTTTGGCACGTAAACGAGCACGTGACCTGCGCCATAGCCGCTGCACCGTACAAGACCCAGACCTGATGCCTCAGACGTTTCAAACAGCATGTACTCTCGGATTTCCTCTACTGGAGTTCGAGCGCGGAAGCGGAACACCGCGCCACGGTAGAGGAGATCGTTTTCCCCCAGTGAACTAAGGGTGGTCCAAGTCAGCATCCTGCCCCTAGACTTCGCCGGTGTTCTTCTTGTATGGGCCCGCGCGACCCGGCTTCGGCGCAACGGCGTCCATCTTCTCGCAAAGATCGGCCATTGACCAGAGCGCCTCGGACTGCCGCCATGGCTAGCGACGTCTTATGCGTCTTATAAATGTGAATGAAGTTGATGCGGACTGCATTGCCGATCACGTCGGCCGGGCGCTTCTGGCCTTTAGGTCCGGTCGGCATTGTTCAAGTCCGCCAACTCGGCTTCTGCCTCAGCTAGCTCCGCTTTATATTCGGCGATCTTCTCAGGCGTTGGTTCCCATATTTCCCGGTCACCCATTGTCAGAGCGCGGATCGTAGCAGTTGCCGCAGTTACCCGCGCTTCCGCCGCCTGTCGCAGGAGCGAATTCACAAGGTCGTTCGTTTCGTCTGGTTGCTCACTCATACGGCGAGCGTATAGGACAGAGCGTCGCAACGCGACAAGAGAGGCGTCAAATTTCAAACTGCGACACCACCGACAAATCAAAAAAATTGACACAACGCGCAAAGAAGTCTATAAGAATTTTGTCGATATTTGTTTGACCGACTTTTGTTATCCGCGTGCCTAGGCGCGCCTTTGGCGAACTTCCCCCATCAAAGTCGAGACAAACGTTGTTGTGCATCCGCATGACGGCGAACGAATATTTGCCATGGAAAGGGTTCGTTATGAGCACAGGCACAGTTAAATGGTTCAACGCCACCAAGGGTTTTGGTTTTATTCAGCCTGACGACGGTTCTGCCGACGTTTTCGTCCACATCTCAGCCGTCGAGCGCGCCGGAATGCGCGACATCGTCGAGGGCCAGAAGCTTGGCTACGAGATGGTCCGCGACAACAAGTCGGGCAAGATGTCCGCCGACCAGTTGAAGGCGGCCTAAAACGGAATTCAGCCTCACCGGTGACCACGGATGTACTGGCACCGGTGAATGGCAAATTCCAGCGCACGATCGCGGGGATGTTAAGTCCCGCTCATGCGCATGAGAAGAACGTTTCTTTGCGCGTCTCTCGGGATGCGCAGGCGCTCTTATGGAAGGTCAGGCGGTGCCTGGCCTTTTTCATTTTTGCGCTTCGACCGCCGAAAGAGCGCTGCTCGACGGCCCGGACGTGCTAAGGACGTTCCAGCAATTTGAAACCGGCTGCCGTATTGCTTTGTGCGGGATCCTGGCCGAAAGACCAGTCTCGCCACTTTTCGGCGGCGTGCTCCGACCCGGGAGAAAGACCTTGACCGCAACTTCAAAAAAACCCCGCGACCAGGCCGAATCCATTTTCAGCAAGACGCGGACCCAGTCGATGTCGCTCGACCGCATCAATTCCGAACGGGATGCCGTCAGCCAGGCCCGCGAAGCCAAGACCGCGCGGCTGCGCGAATTGCGCCTGGAGAAGGAAGCCGACGACATGGCGGCGGCGGTTGCGCTCGCAGCCTCGCCAAAACGCGCAGGCAAACGCTGATGGCCACCAAACGCGTGCCTCAAAAGGCGATCGCCGCCGATTCGACCATCGCCGATGTCGTGGGTGAACTAGACAAGCCGGTCGAATATGTCCGGCGCGTGCTCGAAAAGCTTGAGCGCTGCCGGCGTGTCCACGGCGATGCTCAGGTGCGGCTCGGCGTGCGCGGCCGCGCCGAATGCCCCAATTATCTGATCGAATATGTCCGGGAAAACGCCAAGACGCACGAGCGCGTGACCTATCCGGATGCTGCCTACAGCGGCAGCACGCATCGCGAACTGGCGCCCCGGCACATCGAGGAAGCCAGGAACTGGTCGCCCGAAGAAATGAACATCACGGCCGTTTCGGCGCTCATCGGCCGCCTTCGCAATCCGAATGCGCCATCATCGCGTTTCTCTGACGAGGATTGATATGGCAATCAAGTTTTCCGCCAAGGGCCAGCCGGCAGCGCCTGCTGCCGCCGTGAAGCCGGCCAAGCCGGCCGCCGCGCCAAAAACCGGCGAAGCCGCCGAAGCGGGCACCGATCTGTTCAGGTCGCCGGCGGAAGCACCGCCGCGCAAGCCCAAGAAGAAATAGCGCCCTTGCAGCAAAATGCCGACCGGAAATCTGCGCCAAGGCTGCTTGCCCTGGCGGTCGCAGAGGAGTTTTCGTCGCCACAAGAGGGCGCCGGTCCGATTGCCTTCGATTGCCAGACCTGTGGCGCTTGCTGCGCCTACTCGTCCAGATGGCCGCGCTTCTCCACCGAGGATGACGCGCAGCTCGACCTTATCCCGCAAAAATACGTGGCTGCCGACGAAGCCGGTATGCGCTGCGACGGCGCGCGCTGTTCGGCACTGTGCGGCGAGGTCGGCAAGTCAACGGCCTGCGGCATCTACGACATCCGCCCCGACGTCTGCCGCGCCTGCATGCCGGGCGATGACGACTGCCTGATGGCGCGTCGGGCTCACGGTCTGCCGACGCTGTAATGACGGCCCTCGGGCTGGCGTCTCAGTTTGAATTTCGTCAATCAGATGCGCGAAAGTCGCTGCGGTAGAGGCCGGGCGATCGTCCGGTCAATCGTTTGAATGCCTGCGAGAACGACGGCACCGATTCATATCCGACGGCGCGCCCGATCTCGCCAATGTTCTGGTTCGTTTCCCGCAGAGCCCTGGCGGCAAGGTTCATCCGCCACCGGGTCACATAGGACAGCGGCGGCTGTCCTACCAGTTGAGCGAAGCGACGCGCGAAGGTGGCCCGGGACTGTGCCGCGCCGCTGGCAAGGGAAGCGATGGTCCAGGGATTGCCCGGCCGCTCGTGGATCAGGCGCAAAGCCTGTGCAATGCCTTTGTCGCGCAAGGCGCCAAACCATCCCCCTGTTCCGAGAGGCTGATGTTCGATCCAGGCACGCAACAAGAAGATCAACGTGCTGTCGAGAAGGCGTGGGGCGACAATGTCGTGGCCGCCGAGATCGCCTTTCGCTTCGACCTGCAGAAGTTCCAGGGCAAGCCGCAGCGGCTCGCTGGTGCCAATCTGATTTCGGGTCAAATGGATCAGCGGAGGAAGCAGCGAAACCATCGGGTATGGCCCGACGCCGTCGATTGAATATCTCGCACAAAGAAGAGTTGTCGCGCCGCTCTCGCTTTTCGGTTCCGCTCCGCTCCGATTCGCGGAAAGGACGGCGGATATCGATGCCGTCGGTGCATCCGCCGGATTGCAAAGGGCATGCCCGATACCGCTCGCGACAAGGATGACATCTCCCTCGCCTAAGCGGATCGGCTCCCTTTCACCGGCTAGCCGCAACCAGCATTCGCCGTCCTGTATGACGTGGATGGCGGCATTCCTTGTCGGATCGACTGAAATGCCCCAGGGCCGATGCAGGGTCGCGCTGCCGATCATGGCGCTGCCAAATCTCAGCGAAGCAAGAACTTCGGACAAGGCGTCCATGAGAACCATCCTCCGACAATGAACCAGATGACGATATTAGACGATTGGATAAGAATCTAGGCGAATAGCGTATCGACCATCTCACAAGCGTGGCTGATCATGTTGGCAATATCGGCCTGCGGACGCCCCTGTCCACACCGGGCAGAAGCAGGCACCTCACGGAGCAAAAACATGCGTGACGAACCATCAAATCCAGTTCCAGCCAAGATCCATAATTCGCTCGAGACCAACAAAACGATCGTCCTGGACTTCATCGACAAAGCAGTAAACCAGGGCAACATCGAAGCTGCTTCGACGCATTTTGGCGAACGCTACATCCAACACAATCCGAACATTGCGGATGGTGCGGACGGCTTCAAAGCCTATCTGCAGCAGCTCAAACAGTCATTTCCCCTCGTAAGGGGAGAGGTGAAGCGGATTTTTGCCGAAGGGGATTTCGTCATCGTGCACATGCACGCAAAACGCGAACCGGAGGAGGAGGGCCTGGCCATTGTCGACATTTTCAGGCTGAAGGACAGCAAGCTGGTCGAACACTGGGAAGTTCGGCAGCCTATTGCCGATAGCAAGCTGCACGCCAACAGCATGATCTGAATGCGCATAGGCTCTCAGGTTGGCTTGTGCCCGCACGTTTCGGTGATTACGCTGCCGGCGGCAGGGCCAGCACCGGGAGACCATCCGTGAGCATCGAATTTCTGTTGACGTCGCTGATTGTCGTGGCTTCGCCCGGCACCGGCGTTCTCTATACGCTGAGCGCCGGGCTTTCGCGTGGTGCGCGCGCCAGCATCATTGCCGCTTTCGGCTGCACGCTCGGCATCATTCCGCACATGGCGGCCGCCATCACCGGCCTCGCGGCTCTGCTGCATACCAGTGCCGTCGCCTTCGAGACGCTGAAATATCTCGGCGTCGCCTATCTTCTCTACATGGCCTGGAACACGCTGAAGGAGAAGGGCGGCCTGAGCGTCGACGAAAATGTGGCGCCGCGCTCGGCCGGCAAGGTGATCACTTCGGGCATCCTCATCAACATCCTCAATCCGAAGCTGTCGATCTTCTTCTTTGCCTTCCTGCCGCAATTCGTCAGCACCACCGAACCGCATGCGCTGTCGCAGATGCTGGAGCTCAGCAGCGTCTTCATGCTGCTCACCTTCGTGGTCTTTGTCGGCTACGGCGTTTTCGCGGCGTCAATCCGCAGCCATGTCGTGTCGCGGCCAAAGGTGCTGACCTGGATGCGCCGTACCTTCGCCGGAGCCTTTGTCATGCTCGGCGCCAAACTGGCGCTGGCGGACCGGTAGACAGGAAGGTCGCGGGCATTCAAATCTATCCCTTCACATAGCCCATGGCCTCGACAATCTGCCCGTCCGCCACGCGCATCAGGTTGACGCCGCGCAGCGAATTGCCGTCGCCCATCCAGTAGCGCCAGCGGATCGTCGCCCGATCGCCGGCGACGAAAGTTTCTTCAATGTCGAAGCGCGTGCCGGGTCCGGTTGCGATCGCCGACCACAGTTCGACGCAGGCGCCCTTGCCGATGCGGCGGGCGCCGTCCGGGGCCGGCGTGGTGTTTTCGATCACGCAATCTTCCGCCACCAGATCGTCGAGCGCCGACGGGTCGTGGCGCTGGAAGACGTCGTTGTAGCGCCGCATGATCTCGGCCGTTTCGGCGGAGCGTTTGGCGGCGGCGATGTCGATGACGAGTTCCTGTGTCATTGGATATTCCTTCCCTTCAGTGATCGGTAGCGGTTTCGATGAGGCGGGCCTTGAGCGTGATCACTGCGACGCCGGCCAGCGCCCGCGACACGAGGCAGCTCTCCTTGGCCGTCTGCGCCAGCCGCTCGAACTCCCCCGCCGCCAGCCCGGCGACGCTTGCCTCGGTTTCCAGCTCGATACGGGTCATCAGCGTCGGTCCAGCCGCGGTGGCGCCGAGATGCGCTTTCGCGATCGTGTGGATGCGTGCGGGAGTGTAACCTTCGCGGCCGAGGACGGCGCTCAGCGCCATCGAGAAGCAGCCGGCATGCGCCGCCGCAATCAATTCCTCGGGGTTGGTGCCGGGACCGTTCTCGAAACGCGACGGGAACGAGTAGGCGCCTTCGAAGACGCCGCTGCCGAGCTTCAGCCGGCCCGAACCTTCCTTCAACGATCCCTGCCATTGGGCCTCTGCTTCACGAATGGTCATAATGGTCATTGTGCCTCTCCTTTGATTTGAGGGGTCGATCAGATTTTGGGGCGGACCAGTCAGGCGCTGTCGACGACCACTTTCCCGAAGACGTCGCCTTGCTGGAAATAGCGATAGGCGTCGTTGGCCTTGTCGAAGGCGAACACCTTGTCGATGACAGGCTTAAGCCGATGCACCGAGATGGCGCGCAGCATGGCTTCGAGGTTGGTGCGATTGCCGACGAACAGGCGGCTGATGGTGGCGAGGCTGCGCTGGTAGACCGGGCCGGGGATCTGCACCGTCCCGCCTTTCGCATCCTGTATGGTGAGAAGCACGATGCGCCCGTAAAGCGCGCAGGCGATCATCGACTGCGCGAAGGTCGGCGGGCCGCCGGTCTCGACGACGAGGTCGATGCCGCCGGTCTGCTCTCGTACCGCAGCACCCCATTCCGGCATGTCGGCGGTCGAGACGACGAGGTCGGCGCCCAGCGCCTGCAGCCGGTCCAGCTTCTCGTTGCGCGAGCTGACTGCCACGACACGGCAGCCGAGCAGCTTGGCGAATTGCAGCGCAAATAGCGCGACGCCACCTGAACCGATGACAAGAACCCATTGGCCGGGCTTCGGCATTTCGGCCGCCGTCACGGCATTCCAGGCGGTCAGGCCGGCGCAGGTTAGTGTCGCCGCTTGATGCCAGTCGAGATGATCGGGAAGCCGCACCGCCCATTGCTCGTCGAGCACGGCGTATTCGGCCAGCATCCCGTCCAGCGTGCAGCCAAGCTGGTCGATCAGACCGGCATTGATGCGGCCATCGATCCAGCGCGCAAAATAACTGCCGGTGACGCGGTCGCCGACGGCAAAGCGGGTGACGGCCTCGCCGACGGCAACGACTTCGCCGGCGCCGTCGCTCAGCGGGATAACGCCTTGGCGCGGCGCCAGCGGGTAGGTGCCGTTGAGGATCATCGTATCGCGGCGGTTGAGCGCGGTGGCGCGGACACGCACGACGATCTCGTGCGGCTTCGGCGTCGGCTGCGCCTCGTCGCGCATCACCAGGCACTTGGTCCCGCAGGTTCCTTCAAGACGATAGCTGCGCATTTGCCTCTCATATGTAGACTGATCTACATATTATGTAGACCGATTGTCATATTCGAGGCAAGGTCTATAATGCTCACTCCTGACAGAGGTTGACATGGCGAACGACACCCGTACCCGCATACTCGAGACCACGGGGCGCCTGCTTCGGCAGCGCGGCTATCACGGCACTTCGCTCAACGACATATTGAGCGCCTCAGGCGCGCCGAGAGGCTCGCTCTATTTTCATTTTCCGGGCGGCAAGGACCAGCTGGTCATCGAGGTGACGCGCGACAGCGTCGAGGACGTCTCGAAAAGGCTGGGCGAGGCCCTTGCAGCCGAAAAGGACCCGGCGGTGGCCGTCCACCACATCTACCAGTCGGTCGCGCGCATGCTGGAAGACAATCGGTTCACGCTCGGTTGCCCGATCGCGCCCGTGGTGTTGGACTCGCCGATCGACATGCCGGAACTGGCCGAGTTGTGCCGCTCCGCCTTCGAGCAATGGATAGGCTTGCTCAGGGCGGCCTTCGTCGGGGCAGGGGTGCCCGAGCGCCGCGCGCATGCGCTGGCACTGCTGGTCGAATCATCGCTGGAAGGGCTGATGGTGATCGCACGCGCCACCCACGACCGCGCCCCGGTGCTGGCGGTAGCCGATGAGGTCGCGGCGCTGATTGAGGGCGCTTTGCCGGCCAAGAGTGCCACTGCCGCGGTGCATTGATATCGCCGCTTGAGCCGGGGCAGCCCGCTATGAAGCAAACAAAAAGGGCGGCATCGCTGCCGCCCTTTCCGAAAGCTTGCGAGATTGGCTGGATTAGAAATCCATGCCACCCATGCCGCCCATGCCGCCGCCGCCCATGCCGCCAGGCATGCCGCCGCCAGCCGACTCCTTCTTCGGAGCCTCCGCGATCATGGCTTCGGTGGTGACCAGCAGGCCGGCGACCGAGGCCGCGTCCTGCAGGGCTGTGCGCACAACCTTGACCGGATCGACGATACCCATGGCGATCATGTCGCCATATTCGCCGGTCTGGGCGTTGTAACCGAAGGTCGCGCCCTTGTTCTCAAGGATCTTGCCGGCAACGATCGATGCTTCCGCACCGGCGTTGGCCGCGATCTGACGGGCCGGAGCCTGCAGCGCGCGACGCACGATGCTGATGCCCGCGGTCTGGTCGGAGTTGGCGCCGGTTGCCTTGATGCTCAGCGAAGCGCGCAGCAGTGCGACGCCGCCGCCGGGAACGATGCCTTCTTCGACGGCCGCGCGGGTCGCGTTGAGGGCGTCATCGACGCGGTCCTTCTTTTCCTTGACTTCCACTTCGGTCGCACCGCCGACGCGGATGACGGCAACGCCGCCCGCCAGCTTGGCGAGACGTTCCTGCAGCTTCTCCTTGTCGTAGTCCGAGGTGGTCTCCTCGATCTGCTGCTTGATCTGGGCGACGCGGCCCTGGATCTCGGCCTTCTTGCCGGCGCCGTCGACGATGGTGGTGTTCTCCTTGGAGATCGACACCTTCTTGGCGCGGCCGAGCATGTTGAGGCCGACATTCTCGAGCTTGATGCCGAGGTCTTCGGAAATGACCTGGCCACCGGTGAGGATGGCGATGTCTTCCAGCATGGCCTTGCGGCGATCACCGAAGCCCGGCGCCTTGACGGCAGCGATCTTCAGGCCGCCACGCAGCTTGTTGACGACCAGCGTGGCCAGGGCCTCGCCTTCGACGTCCTCGGAGATGATGACCAGCGGCTTCGAAGTCTGCACGACAGCCTCGAGGATCGGCAGCATGGCTTGCAGGTTGGAGAGCTTCTTCTCGTGGAGCAGGATGTAGGCGTCTTCCAGATCCGCAACCATCTTTTCGGCGTTGGTGACGAAGTAGGGCGAGAGATAGCCGCGGTCGAACTGCATGCCTTCGACGACTTCGAGCTCGGTCTCGGCGGTCTTGGCTTCCTCGACCGTGATGACGCCCTCATTGCCGACCTTCTGCATCGCTTCCGCGATCATCGAGCCGACCGAAACGTCGCCATTGCCGGCGATGGTGC